>CAZPDI010000007.1:0-24518 GCA_964585425.1 uncultured Candidatus Saccharibacteria bacterium
CTCTCTACTACATGCTTATTGGTCATGATTAGCCCATCGCTACTAATGACAATCCCGGAGCCTGCCGACTGATCACTGGTGGTAATGCTCACCACGCTTGGCGAAACCTCTTTAATAACCTCGGCTAGCGGCAGGCTATCTTTCGTGACGGTGCCGCCAGAAATTACCGTGCTTTTAGTAGTTTCGTCAAACCACCGATTTGCCACGTAGCCCCCAACAATCCCACTTATAACACTGATTGTAACGGCTCCAATAATAAGTTGCTTCTTCATTAGCTAGCTCCATTCCATCGCGTGCCGGCCAGCACGATTACTAATAATACCGAGGCGACCACTAGATACTCAATTAAACGACTCCGGCTCAACTGACTCGATCGATGCAAACGATAAATGCCACCCAGCACATAGGCAACACCGGTAACCAAGAGCGCAGCCTGTGGAATAATCAGATAGGCTCCAGGGCTCAAGTAAGCTATCATCCACCAGCTCAATATCCAGGCCAGCTCAGCCACCACTAACGACCAGACGCCGGCCAACAAGCCAATCTGCTTATCCTCGGTCAGCTGCAAAAATCGATGAGCGACCAACCAAGATGAGCCCCACGCCAGGATCATGACTACTGCCGGCTGCCAACGCCACACTTGCGCCGCACTAAAAATAGCCATCAGGGAGGCAAATTGCATAATCAGAGCTTCGATGCCTGGATGCTTTTCTAGGTTCCCCAGATGTGCCGCCAACCGGATAACGATAAAGGCCACAATAAGTGCAACCTGGGTAACAAGCTGCGGACTTAAAGCCACAAGCACGACGGCGATCAAGCTAATCATCCAGCTAGCGTAGGTATCGGCAGCTAGCTCCAGCGAGCTATGATGACGTCGCCACCACACGTAAAACTCAATGATAGAAACCACCAAGAGCGCTAAGACCTGGTGCCGACTCATAGCCAGCCCTACCAGAACGGCACTAATCAGCATCGTCGAGATTATTCCGCCGGTGCTCAAAAGTTTCTTTACCATCGTTTAGTCCCCTGCTACGTAATCACTACCAATTATAATGCGAATATCGGGCACAATGCTAGGTGTTCCATCGGTCGAGGTCGTAGCCGTTGGCGCAGTAGCCTTGACCGCCTTAACCTTAAAACGATTTTCTAAGTATTTTATGGTGGAAGGTTTTTTGCCATTTGTGTAGTCGTAAATAACCGACTTGGCATAGGTAGTTTTATCGGCCGAACTAATGGCAACCACATTATAGGCATAGCCCTTAAGTAACGCCGACGTCGAAGCCGCCAAACCGGCCCTGCTCGTGCCATTTTGCAGCTCGATTTTAGCGTTCTCGGTCTTAATATAATTATCAACAAACAGTGAGCGCATAAAGGCTTTAATAGCCGTAAAATTACCCACCCCAGCCGTAGGAACTACTACCGAAGCTCCGCCAATCATATCGTTCTGAACCAATGGCGTAGATCCATCGTTAGGATTATTGGTAATAACTTTATTGCTAATCTTATTGGCGTCTATGTCTTTGCCAATGCTTACGAGCTTCTTGATTTCGCCAAAGCTTAAATCAGTTTTAAAGTTGCCACCGA
The DNA here is from genome assembly GCA_964585425.1 of uncultured Candidatus Saccharibacteria bacterium. Classification (GTDB taxonomy): domain Bacteria; phylum Patescibacteriota; class Saccharimonadia; order UBA4664; family CAYXHD01; genus CAYXHD01. The sequence goes on from CAZPDI010000007.1 coordinate 1,585, forward strand.
CCACATCAATAAGCGAAGCGATTTTTGCCGGGTTGCCAAGGGTACCAAGCGATAAAGCCTTCTTGCGTAACGCTACCAGCACCTCTTGCTGACGCGCGGCGCGACCGTAGTCATCACCACAGGTACCTTTTCGACAACGGGCATATTTGAGCGCTTGCAAGCCATTCATATGATAGGTGCCAGGCTTAAGAGTATAGCCGCACATTTTGTATTGATTATTATCGCAAGGATACTCCTTATCGATCAGTGTCGACTTATTGGTAATGTCGATCCCGCCAACAACATCGATAGCTTTCTTAAAGCCGTCAAAGTCGATGCGTGCGTAGTAATGAATCGGCACGCCCAGGTTTTGCTCGAACGTCGCCTTAGCCAGCGCTCCGCCGCCACCCTTATAGTTATATTTTTCACCATAGGCATGTGCGGCATTAATCTTGTCGTACCCGTAACCCGGGATTTTAACGTACAGATCGCGCGGCACACTGACGATGGCTACATCCTTGGTTTTAACATCCAAGCTAGCGATCATAATGGTGTCGCTCAAATTTCCGCCAGAGTGATCACCGCCGCCAATACCCAGTAGCGCGATATTAACGCGACCATCACCTTCGCCCTTGAGCTTGCTAAGGTCATCCAGGGCCGGCGCCAACTGAGCAGAGCCCGACAAAATGCTTCGGCCCGCCATATAGACCTTGTACGCATACAATCCACCAACCGTTAAAAGAATTAACAAGAGCACCGCTAGCGCTCGACGCACCGATAGATAGCGGCCGATTCCCTTGCGAGCCAAGCGCTTCTCTTTGCGGGCTGCGCGACGCTGTTTGCGGGTTAACTTTGGAGTCGGACGATGCTCTGTAATCGTTGGCTCGGTTGGCAATTGCTCTGGAGGCTGCACGCTCTCTGCCTGCCTATCCTCGATTTGAATATCCTGAATTTCTAATGTATCGGACGGAGGAGCTGGTCGATAGGAGGTGGTTTTGCGGGCCTTCATTGGCACCCCCATAGACGAGCGTTTTTTAGGCTGTTTAATTGAATCCATTAGATTTCCACCTTTGGTAATGCACTAAAGAATCGGAATCCGTCCAGCGGCAATAATCGTATTACAGAGTTACCAATGATGTTCTTGCTGGGCAACATACCCCATTCGCGCGAATCAAACGAGCCACTCGGTAAACGATTATCACCAACTACAAAGACTGAACCCTCGGGCACCACCTCGTCAAGATCACCTTCGGTATAGGTTGCTGCTCGCTCAAAACTATTGTCGTCCGGACTAAAGCCCTCTGGATGCTCGCTGTTATAAACGGTAATGGTGCCGTTTTTAACTACCACCCGCTCACCCGGCAAGGCCGTGACGCGTTTTATAAATATTAAGCTAGGATCATTGGGGTACGAAAAAACCACCACCTGGTGACGACGCGGTATATAATTTTTACCAGTCAATTTTGCAATGGTATTCTCGACCTTAGACACAATCATATAATCTGAGGTGGCCAAGGTTGGCGACATACTACTACCGTCAACATGATAGGCCTGAAACACAAAATTATGGAGGATAAAAACAATAAGAAGCGGTGCAGCCACCCAGTTAATGAAGCCCCAGAAGATAGTCTTCATGGTATCGGCAATTGTCGCGCTCTGCTCGGCCTCTTCTTGATACTGGGCCGCCGAATCATCTGAGTCAGCCGTTACGACTGGAGCCGGGTCTGGAACGGGCGCCGGAGTGGGCGCTGGAGGTACTACTGGAGCAGGCGGCGGCGAAACCGGAACGGGCCGAGGAGCAGCCTGCTGAGGCTGAGGTTGAGGTTGGGATTGAGTTCGAGTTATATCGTTGACCGTCAGCTGCGCCGGAGCGGGCGGAACGAGCTCATGTGGCTCCGGTACGTTAGGGGTCTCGTTATCGTTCATATACCCTTAAGTATACCGCAATTCTAATCGCCAAGGATAGCCTTTTTGAGCCGTTCTAACTCCTGGTCAGTAGTAAATTGGATAAGCAACTTACCACCTTTGGCAGTACGCTGGATAGTCACTGGCGTTTTGAGTCGAGTCGAGATTGCCTCGGTCACCTCAGTGCGCTGTGCCTGCTTGGCAGCAACCTTATCGGCCGTTGAGGTCTTGCGTTTAAAGTCGCGTGCAAAGGCCTCGGCCTGGCGAACCGTCCAGCCATTTTTGACAATCAGATCGAGCAGCTCAAGCTGCTTGGCGGTGTCCTTGAGTGACAAAATAACGCGCCCATGACCTTCGCTAATCGTGCCCTCGGCGACAGCACGTTTAGCATCGAGCGGCAAATTAAGAAGACGCATGGTGTTTGACACGGTCGAGGTGTCCTTGCCCACCCGCTTGGCAATATCGTCATTACTCATATTAAACTCTTCGACCAGCTTGCGGTACGATGTGGCAGTTTCCAGTGGATTTAAATTTTCGCGCTGAATATTCTCGATGAGCGCCAATTCAACCTGCTGCTGTTTGGTGTAGCTGCGCACAATAGCCGGAATAGTTTTCTTGCCGGCCAACTTACTAGCTCGTAAACGGCGCTCGCCTGCCACCAACTGATATTCACCCTTGGCTTCAATAACTACTACCGGCTGCATCACACCATGCTCTTTAATGCTGGCCGCTAGCTCCGCCAAAGCGCCCTCGTCAAAGGTCTGTCGGGGCTGGTGAGGGTTGGGACTAATAACATCAACTTCGAGCTTCATGACCTCGTCGGCGGCGACACGCTTATCACCACCTTCGGGGGTTTTAACTACTTCGGCCGTTGGATCAAACTCTACGTCAATTTGAGTTGGTATTAACGCGTCAAAACCCCTACCTAGTCCACGATTATTACTTGGCACGTCGTATTACCTCCTTTGCTAAGTCTTTATAGGCCTTGGCACCCTTACTCCACTTATCATAATGGCTAATGGGCTTACCATGGCTTGGCGCTTCGGCCAGACGCACATTGCGCGGAATAATAGTTTCGAAAACCTTATCTGGAAAGTGCTTTTTAATCTCGTCATGAACCTGGCTACTTAAGCTGGTGCGGCCATTATGCATGGTCATAAGCACGCCAAGCAACGTAAGTTTGGGGTTAAGAGCTTTCTTAACCCGTTGCACCGTCTGCAGCAACTGACCAAGGCCTTCTAGCGCGTAATATTCGGCCTGCACCGGGATGAGCACCCAATTAGCAGCCACCAGGCCATTAAGCGTTAGCAGGCCCAGCGACGGTGGGCAGTCAATCAGCACATAATCATATTCCAAATCCTTGAGTGCACTGCGCAGCTTAAATTCTCGCTGCGGAACGCTTACCAACTCAACCTCCGAAGCCGCTAATACGCTTGTAGCCGGTAGCACCTCGAGCCCGTCATAGGGCGTCATCATAATTGCCTCGGCAGCCGATGCGCCCTCTACTAAGGTTTCGTAAAGGCTCGGGCTACTAACCTTGCTAATACCCAATCCGCTGGTTGTGTTGGCTTGCGGATCCAAATCAACAATGAGCGTCCGCTTGCCCTCTTTGGCAAGATACGTCCCTAAATTAATTGTAGTGGTCGTCTTTCCTACTCCACCTTTTTGATTTGTAATCGCGATTACGTGCGCCACTGTACCCTCATTTCTCCTACAATTTTACCACAAATTTGCTATCATTAAGGCATGGCGCGGGAAGTTACAAAAGAAGCCGTACGTCCTCCTATAGCCGCATATGCCGGTATTGCAGCAGTCGTACTCCAATGGATTACTCTCTTGAGTTTTTTAATTCTCGACTTTAATTATGCCGAGCAACTCCGACCAATCAGTTATTTTGCTACCCGACCAGCTACTCAACAGATGTTTACCTTTGGGTTCGCCATTTCTGGCTTACTGGTGCTAGCCTTTATATTCCTCTGGGCACATTCCCGCATTAAGATATCACTTATCCTCTTTGGCTTAAGCATGGCGTTCTTCATCGCTATGGCCACCATTCCCTTTCGGCCAGAAAATATTCAGAATCTGGTGCAACACGAACGAGTCACCGCCTTCTTTGCACTTACCTATGTTTTAGGCATGCTGCATGTTGGCATTAGGACCACCGATCGAGGTTTGCGCCATGTTTCTTTTATCTGCGGCGGGATTGGTCTGATCTTCGGCATCGTAACCTGGAACACTAATAACGCTGTGCATACTACGACGATTATCTTGTATGAAATTATTTGTGCGCTCGCTGCTCAGTTTTGGCTTTTGTATCTATCGCGATTTTTATTACAACTAAAAAAGGACCCGCAATAGGTCCTTTTCCTACTCGCCTAAGCGATTGAAGTGATCTTGATCTTGCTATAGTGCTGACGGTGACCAGTCAACGTATGTTCGCGCTTCTTTGCTTTGTACTTAAGGATCTTAATCTTATCACCCTTAACTTCTTCGATAACTTCGGCCTTCACCTTAACATTGGCTACCAACGGGGTACCAACCTGCACCTTGTCGCCGTCGATAGTCATCAGGGCGTCAAATTCGAGTTCTTTAACATCACCAACGAGCTCAACATTGAGCGTTTGGTCTTTTTTAACAATATATTGTTTTCCACCGGTAGTAATTACTGCTTGCATAGTCGTTTCTTTAATAACCAGAAAATTGTAGCATATCTGCTGGCTATCTGTAAAGAGCGGGGATGATAAACTATATGTATGTTTAATCGTGTGTTGCGCAATATGGATAAGCCACTTTTGGTGGCAACCCTCCTGCTAACGAGTGCCGGAGTGATGGTTCTGTATGCCACCACCGTTAAGGCGTCGGGCGTTAGTACGGACGTTGATGCCCGCAATCAGCTCATTTTTGCGATTGTCGGCATTATTGCATTAGTAGGCGCAACCATTATCGACTATCGACTCTGGACGCGCTTAGCCGGCGCCGCTTATCTTGCCAGTATAGCGTTGCTTATAGCAGTTGACGTAGCTGGCCAGACCGCCCTTGGTGCCCAACGCTGGATAGATATTGGTTTTTTTCGGTTCCAGCCCTCAGAGATGGTTAAAATCGTTCTGATCGTAGTACTGGCAAAGCTCCTGAGCGAAAATTACGATCGTCTTGAGCAGCCAAAGTACCTTTTGCAAAGCATCCTTTTAACGGGGCTCCCGGTGGCCCTGGTGCTGATTCAGCCCGATCTTGGGACCACCCTGGTTCTGCTAATTACATGGTTCATGATGATTCTGGTCAGCCCAATTCCAAAAGGCTACATTTTGGCACTGCTCGTCACCGGACTATTACTACTGCCGGTGGGCTTACACTTTTTACAGCCCTACCAGCGCGACCGCCTCACCGTCTTCCTTAATCCAGCTGCCGATCCTCTAGGGCGAGGCTTCAACGTCGTCCAGGCATCAATAGCGGTCGGTTCTGGCCAGGTATTCGGTCGTGGTCTTGACGCCGGCTCGCAGAGTCAACTTAACTTCCTACCAAGCCAACATACCGACTTTATTTTTGCGGTTTTAGCCGAAAAATTAGGCTTTGTCGGCGCCTCGCTCATACTGGCGCTATTTACTTTGCTGATTGCACGAATGATCATCGTCGCCTATCGTTCCCGCGATAGATTTGGCATGTTTATCGCCGTGGGCGTAGCCTCGATGTTCATCTTCCATATACTGGTAAATGTGGGTATGAATATGGGGATTATGCCAGTTACCGGTATTCCGCTGCCCTTTATTAGTTACGGTGGAACAAGTTTGATTGTGGCATTAGCGGCAATTGGTCTCGTCGAGAGCATTGCCGTCCGTCATAAAAAGATTTCGTTTTAGCTAGCCCAGTTTTTTCAATTGCGCTAATTCAAGAGCAACCAGATTACTAATCTGGATTATTTGATCAAGCGGGCGGATTACCTCATCCACCTCAACGCCTGCGCGCTGTGCAAAGTCTATACGAGCATCTTCCAGTTCCTGACCGCCAGGTGTACTTCCTTCGGTAGGATGCAGAAAATCCTGAATTTCATCATTTAATTTATTGGCCCTGCTCAAATCACGATTAATTGACTCCTGTGCAGGCGTAATCTCTGGTACTTGCTCTATTCGAGGATGTGGGCTTAGTTCGTCCATACCCTTAGTTTAACATAAACGAATAATCGCCACCTCCCGGCGGGATTATCCGCACCAGGAAACGGCGAAGGTTGACGAACCAGGGTCAGCCCGGGGTCATCTTGCGCAGTATGTCGATCCAGTCGTCACGCTGCAACAGCGTGTGGAAGTCGAGCAGATCATCGTGGTCGATGGGATCACCCTCGTGAACCTCGGTGAGTTCCTCGGGCAAATGCCAGGTAACCAGGCGAACGCCGGATGTCACCAACAAATCCACCATTTGTGGCGTGGCGACCTTGACGACGATCTTGGAGCAGGTCGGACAGCTGAAGCTGTAACTCCTCGAGGAGTTGGTGGAGCAGATGCGGACGACGACATCAGCTTGAGTCAGCTGCACATCGCCACAGTCACTGCAAGTTGCATGGATGATTGCCATAGCTATTTACACCTCATGAGTGAGAACGTCTCGGCACTTGCCAAAGATCAGACATATTATACATCTATAAAGCTATTTTTGCAATAACCTCTATGAGACTTTTTCAATTCCTATGAAGAGTGATACCCCGTCAATCTTTACTTCAGTGATTTCGCTAGAAGCTGTGCGCAACTCAGTAGCGAGAGTTTCGGCCTTAATAGTATTGACATGCTCTTCGATAGCAGTCTTTACCTGATCATCTTGACTATTAAGACTCAACACAATGCGATCTTCGACATTAAGGCCAGCCTGCTTACGGGCATTCTGTACCGCTCGCACGATGTCGCGCATTAGACCTTCACGCTTGAGTTCGGGAGTGATTTGCGTATCAAGAACGATATCATCACCACTTTGTACGACCTCTTTAACGTTTACTTCTTCGGCGATAATCTCCGAAAGATCATTAGGCAGCGCCGGGATAGTAAGCTGAGCAAGCGGCTGACGAACTTTAATCTTGACGGTAGCACGCTGCGCTAAAGCTTCGGTAATGATGGCTCGGGCGGCCGACATATCGGCTACTACTTGTGGGTCTACGTCGGTTGCTTCTGGCCAATCGGTAAGATGAACTGACTTGGGTAAATCCGCACCAACCGTCAACTGACGCCAAATGTGATCACTCAGGAAAGGCGCCCAAGGTGCCAGCAACTGACAAACTTTTGTGAGGGTGTACCATAACACCTCATAGGCTTGCTGCTTATCACCGTCATCTTCGCTCTTCCAGAATCGGCGTCGACTACGACGAATGTACCAGTTGCTCATATCTTCAATCAGCTCAAAGATCGGATGCACGGAATGCGCCAGCTTGTAGTCATCGGCTTGCTTGGTGACTTCGGCAATAGTTTGATCCAGGCGGGCCAACATCCACTTATCCAGAATATTGCTTGATTCCGGTCGCTCACCAGGATTTGCAGGTTGCCACTTGTCGATCTCCGTATACATAGTAAAGAAGCGCACCGAGTTCATGAGCGTACCGAGTACGTTACGATTAATATCCTTCATAGCGTCACGGTTAAAGCGCATATACTCGCCAGTTTCGACGACGGTGTGCTGACTGAGCAGATAGAGGCGCAGAGTGTCAGCCCCCTCGTTAGCAAAGACCTCTTCGACCGGCGGATAGTTTTTAAGACGTTTTGATAGCTTCTGGCCATCGGCGGCCATGATCATCCCATTAACGATGACATTCTTATATGCTGGTCGACCAAACAGGACAGTATTGACCACATGCTGCACATAGAACCAAAGGCGGGTCTGATCAAGACCTTCGGTGATGAAATCGGCTGGGAAACTTTGCTCAAAAGCCTCTTTATTCTCGAATGGATAGTGCTGTTGAGCAATACTCATGGCGCCCGACTCAAACCAACAGTCCAACACTTCTTCGATGCGCTTGTAGTGTTTGCCGTCTTTATCAAATTCAATATCATCGATGAAGGGACGATGTAGATCATCAACCTTAATATCGTCACCAGCTAACTCCTTTAGCTCCGCGATGGAGCCGACTACGATGTAATCATTCTCATCTTCGACGTTAGCCCAGACCGGCATAGGTGCGCCCCAATAACGATTACGACTAATTGACCAATCACGAGCGTTGGCCACCCACTTGCCAAAACGACCGTCACGGATGTGTGCTGGGGTCCAATTAATGTCTTTAGCCGTCGCCTGCAAGTCTTCGCGTATCTCCGAAACTTTAATAAACCAACTATTAATGGCGTAATACATCAGTGGCGTTTCGCAGCGCCAGCAGAACGGATAGGTATGCGTAAAGGTTTCGGCCGAGAAGACCTTCCCCTCTTTGGTGAGGCGCTCGATGATCAGTTTGTCGGCACCCTTAAAGAACTTGCCGGCGATCTCGTCGAGTCCATAACCAGCCTTAACGTGACCACCTGGGTCGATTGAAGTAATAACCGGCAAACCAACTTCTTGACCAAGCTTAAGGTCATCTTCGCCAAAGGCCGGTGCAACATGCAGCACGCCAGAACCATCTTCGATACTTACAAAGTCCGCCGGCCAAACTTGGTAAAGATTATCTGATCCCTCAACTGAATCGAGATTCTCGACGGCAAACAATGGCTGATACTTCTTACCGATCAGATCCTTACCATTAACCTCTTTCATGACTTTATACGTATCTTCCGCCAATACCGACATGCGCTTTTTGGCGAGGATCAGGGTTTCGCCTTCGGTCTCAACATATACATACTCTTCTTTAGGATTTACGGCAATGGCGGCGTTGCCCGGTAAACTCCACGGCGTGGTTGTCCAGGCTAATAAGCTGGCATCTTCGTGGGCAAGCTTAAACTTCGCATACAAACTTGGGTCGGGCACATTATCTTTATAACCATCGTTGACCTCGAAGTTACTGAGTGGCGTCTCGCAGCGTGGGCAGTATGGCGTACTCTTAAAGCCCTTATATAAGAGGTCTTTTTTATTTATTTCACTCAAGGCCCACCAGACGCTCTCGGTGTAGTTGCGATCAACGGTAGCGTAATAGTTATCATATTCACTCCAGCGACCAAGACGCTGCAAGAGCTCTTCCCACTGTTCTTTATACGTAAAGATTGAGGCTCGGCAAGCCGCGTTGAACTTTTCGAGACCCAACTCCATAATTTGCTTCTTGCCGCTAACGCCAAATTCTTTCTCAATAGCGTATTCTACGGGCAGACCATGACAATCCCAGCCGTTACGACGTGGCACATAATAGCCGCGCATAGTTTTATAGCGCAGAACCGAGTCTTTAATGCTGGTTACCAGGGAGTGACCAAAGTGTGGCAAGCCGTTAGCAAATGGCGGCCCGTCAAAGAAGCTAAAGACTTCTGCGCCTTCGCGCTGCTTCATACTTTGCTCAAACGTCCCCTCATCCTTCCAAGTTTGCAGCAATTGTTCTTCGATTGTGGCTAGCTCGCTTTTGTCGGCCATGATGATTCCTCATAAAACAATAAAATCCCTCGTCCACTGGAATCCCGTATTGGGATGGTACCATCCAGTTTCCAAGAGATATACATCTACATGGCACTTAATTAAGGCTGTTACGGGCCGCCCGTCGGATTCTACTGAGCCTAAGCTGTTCTTTCCGCTGCATCGTGGTTGATAGCCACTCAAACGCATTTACTTACTGTCTAAGACTACCATATCAAGCCAGTTTACTTCAAGTATCTCTGGCCAATCACGAATAGCATGCAGCATATCTTTACTTAGGGAACACATATTGCGTCGTCCGACCTTTTTTCGAGTAATCAACCCGGCCTGCTCAAGTAACCTCAAGTGCTTCATAACACCCGTAATACTCATATCAAGCATCATTGCAAAATCTACTGCGGATAAATCACCGCTATATAGCGTTACAATTATATGTATACGATTTCGATTTCCTAATACTTCTAGTGCATCAAGAGTGGCATGGTCCATAACTGATTCTCCTGCGCCCCATACTATGATACCAAATACTAAACCTTAGATGCTCTCTTTTTTTACTTTCGAATAGTGAACCTATTGGTTCAGTATTGCGATTTTGAAAAAACAAATATCCTGAGGTTCAGTGTTAGCGAATAAGGCTATGCAAACCAGACTGCAACAGTTGCAATCCGATAATCGTCACTAATGGCGACCAATCCAGCGGACCCTTTGGCGGGATGAGCTTACGAGCAGGGATTAAAATGACCTCGGCCATGCCAAGCGCTGTTTCGCCACCCGGTAAACGCCGTAAAGAAGGAAACCAACTAGCTAAAATGTGTATTACTACCAGTCCATTTGCAACAAAAGCGAAGAGATCAACAAAATTAAGAAGCACGCTACTATTCATTACATTCCCCGCATAGCATGATTAAGTTCGGCTACCGTTGGCAGCGCCCCCTGCCACATATGCACATAGGTGCCATCATCCAGGGTTACGAGAGCTGCCGGCCGGGTCGTCACGTCATACATTTGTCGCATACTAACGCTTTCGGACCCGTCACCAACGTATAATTGCACATTTAATCCGCGCTCGCCCGCCTCGTGGACCAGTCGTTGTGCCGCCTCACCATCTTCGGTCACAAACACGTATGCTTTCATGTACTCCTATCAATCGATCTTATGTCGCATAAAGGTAGGGATATCCAGATCATCATCGTCATCATCGGACACGGCACGGCTGGGCTTATGAACAAACGGCTTCCCGGCTTCGGGCTTGCGACTTATGGGCTCTTCGGTAAGGATATCGTCAACGTCATTTGGCTCAATACTCGGCACGTCCTCCTCGGGGGTAGGCTCAAAACGACGCGGAGCTTCATCAATAAAAGGTTTGCGCTCTTCAAAGCTCGGCGCACCATACAAAGCATCGACGTACTCGTCAGCAGGCTCTTTAGCAGGTGCTTGATAGCTGTAATTATCCCGTACGGCGCTGTTTTCGTTACCCTCAAAACCAGTAGCAACGACGGTGATCTTAATGTCATCATCTAATGTTTCATCGAGTACCGCACCAAAGATGATGTTAGCATCCTCGTCGACGGCACTAGTAATCGTCTTAGCCGCCTCGTCAATCTCGTGCATGCTCATGTTGCGGCCACCGGTAATATTAAACAGCACGCCTTTGGCACCTTCAATATTAAGCTCCAGTAACGGTGAGTCAATGGCCTGACGGGCAGCCTCAATAGCACGATTCTCGCCGCTGGCACGACCAATACCCATGAGGGCCGATCCGGCATTACTCATAATCGCCTTAACGTCAGCAAAGTCCAGGTTAATAAGACCATGGACGGTAATGAGGTCAGAGATACCCTGCACACCCTGCCGCAGCACATCGTCGACCACTCCGAAGGCATCCAGCAGCGAAGTCTTACGATCGATGGTTTGCAGCAAACGATCATTAGGAATGGTTATGAGGGTATCAACGTTATCTTTAATATCAGCAATACCCGCTTCGGCAACCCGGCTGCGTCGTTCCCCTTCAAAAGCGAAGGGCTTTGTAGCAATAGCAACAACCAGTGCGCCACTTTCTTTAGCAATTTGAGCCACCAATGGCGCGGCACCAGTACCGGTACCACCACCGGCACCGAGAGTTATAAATACCATATCGGCACCTTTAAGTACCTCTGCGATCTCTTTTTCGCTTTCTTCAGCTGAGCGACGTCCAACTTCGGGATCTGCACCAGAACCTAAGCCACGGGTGGTCTGTTGACCAATGTGAACTTTGCGAGTTGCGTGCGAGTAATGCAATGCTTGAGCATCAGTGTTTATGGCAATAAATTCAATGCCGCGTACGCTCGACGAGATCATACGTTCAACGGCTGCGCCACCACCGCCGCCGATTCCAACGACTTTGATGCGGGCGAATGTTTCAACTTCGGGGAGTATTTCTGCCATAATTAGTTCCTTACCACAACTCTAGTATATGAAATGTATTCAGGAGATGCAAATAGTTTATCCACACCAGTTTGGCGATTTATGTTTGTACAAGTTTTTTATACAAGGACATTTTAAGCTTACAGAAAGCTATATTTTAAGACAATAAACTTATATGAAGCTCGTTATTTAACGTCAAAAACAACATTAATTTTTGTTGTAAATAGCTGCCTGAACACTTACTTATATATAAAGCTGGGATATCTCTTTGCATATCCCCAATAAAAAACTAGGGCAGGAAGCGCTTAAGCGAGTCTTTAATTCCGCCCAAAACGCCACCACCTGAGCTACTCTTTTTGCGCCGATGATGATGCGTAGCGCCGCCAAATTTCATGTTCGAAAGCATCAAACCAATTGGTGCCGCAAAGGCTGGATCGTTAATTCGATCGACCAACCCATTAAAGTTTTTGGGCTTGCCAATACTTACTGGCAATTTAAGAGCCTGCTTGGCGTAAGGCACTAAGCCCTTGAGGTTTGCCCCGCCACCGGTAATCACGACGCCGGCTGGAAGCATGACATCACGACCTGCCTTGCGCATTTCGGCAGCTACCATTTCAAAAATCTCGTTTACTCGCGAGGTCACGATCATGTCTAAATGGCGCTTCTCTACGTTTTGGTCGGCACCAAGTTCAGGAATCTTTACAATGTCGGCTTTACCGGCAATATCTTGAGTCACTTCGGCATAATTGCGCTTAATTTCTTCGGCAGTATCAACATTGGTACGCAAACCAATCGCCAGATCATTAGTGACATGACCAGAACCAATCGGAAGAATACCACTATGAACGACATTTCCCTCTTGGTAGACGACAACACCTGTTGTCCCGGCACCGATATCAACGAGGACTACGCCAAGCTCTTTTTGCTGCTTGGTGAGCACCGTCTCGGCGGCAGCAATCGGAACAAGTACTTGTCCTTCGATATCTACACCAGCTTGATCAAGAACGCGATGCAGATTTTTGAGCGCTCCGGTATGAGCAGTAATAATATGACTTTCGACTTCCAGTCGAACGCCGGTCATACCGGCCGGATCTTTGGCAACTGGCTCGCCATCAATGGTATAGCGTCGCGGAAATACCTGGACGATCTCGTGATTAGCCGGCAATTGTACGGCCGTGGCCGCATCTTCTACGCGGTGAACATCTTCGGGCTGAATCACGTGGTCAGCATGACTCACAGCGATCACGCCACTAGAGTTAAGGCTACGTACCGACGAGCCGTCGATACTAATCGTCGCTCGATGAATAGGAATACCGCTTACTCGCTCGGCCTCATCCACGGCTGCAGTGATCGAGCTCACGGTTTCATCAATGTCCACAATTACACCACGTCGCAAACCAGTAGTCGGAGCCACCCCAACGCCAATAATACTTGGGTTCTCGGAATCTTCCTCCATAAGACCAACCACACAGGTTACTTTGCTTGTACCAATGTCGAGACCGATATATAACTGTTCCTGACCTTCAGCCATGAAGCACCCTTGTTACTAGACATAGTATAGCGCTTGTGGCCCTACAGGAGCAAGCTACTAGATGCTAGTCATGATCTCATGACCTTTTTCAGTCACAAGAATTGTGTGCTCAAAATGGGCGGCTCGGCTGTGATCCTTGGTATAAACCGTCCAGCCGTCTTTAGCGATACGCACTTTTTTGGTACCAAGCGTAGCCATCGGCTCAATGCAGATTGTCATACCGGCCTGAAGAACTGGACCTTTTCCGGCTTTACCAAAATTTGGAATCCAAGGCTCTTCGTGCAGAGAATCACCCACGCCATGACCAGCTAGATCTTCAACAATGCCGTAACCAGCCGGCTTGAGCACCGATTCGACTGCAGCTGCGATATCACCGACACGAGCACCAGCTTTGACGGCTTTGATACCAGCCATCATGGACTTTTTTGTTACTTCAATGAGCTGTTGGGACGCGGCATCCACATTACCGACTCCGACCGTAATTGCGCTATCAGTAATCATCCCCTTATAGTTCACTCCAAAATCAAGACCGACGATATCCCCGTCTTCGATTATCCGAGCGCCGGGCATACCATGAACCACTTCTTCATTAACCGAGACGCAAAGGGTGGCTGGGAATCCTTGATAGCCCAAAAATGGCGCTTCACCACCGAGCTTCCCCAATTCGGCGCGCGCGATATCATCGAGGTCTTGAGTAGTCATACCAGGTTTGATTTGCTCGGCGAGAACTGCCAATACCTGAGCCAACATCCGACCGCTAATCCGCATATTAGCAATTTCTTCTTGCGTTTTAGGCCGCATCGACTAACTCCTTAATGTGAGCTGCGATTTCGTCAACATCACCTACTCCATTTACGGTGGCAACCATTGCCTGTGTCTCCCAGTACTCCAATGTTTCGGCTACTACGCTATGGTACCAATCGAGACGTTTTTGAATAGCCTCCTGATGATCATCAATTCGTTCATGACCTCGCGTAAGTAATCGCTTCATGGTTTCTTTTGCCGGTATATCCAGCTCGATAACTAAACTCATCTTACGTCCAAGTTGGTGCAATTTTGTATTAAGCCATTTGGCTTCTTCGGGCATACGGGCTGTACCGTCAAAAACAATTGGCTGATTAGCTGAAATAATAGAGATGGCCTCGTCCAAAAGACTAATGATATCGGCGCTATCAGCCAAACTACCATCAGCTGCCATTTTTGAATGCTGACGCAGTAATTCACCCGTCGAGATATGGGCAGCGCCCAGCTCTTTGGCCAAAATCGCAGATTGGGTACCTTTGCCCGAACCCGAAGGGCCGTGTATTAAAATAACTTTTCCGACTACCGACTCCACAGCATATCCAATACATATGGGCTAAAGATTACAAAGCCCATAATGGCCGCGCCGACGGCGGTAACCAGTACGGCGCCAGCGGCCATATCTTTAATTAAGGCGACTTTAGGACTTTCGCCAGGGTGAACCAAATCCAGGGTTTTCTCAATAGCAGTGTTAAAGATTTCGGCGATGAACACCGTCATAATGGCAAAGAAGATTGCGACCATCTCGGTGGCCGGCAAATCAAGAGCGATGGCAGCAATAGATACGATCACGGCTACACCCAGGTGAATTCGGGCGTTACGTTCACTCTTAAGAATGTGAATCAAACCGATCATGGCGTACTTAAAATTTTTGAGGATATGCATTAGGCGTTCTTCCAATTAAAGTTACGATACCGTAAACCGGCGCTCTCTAAAATGTCAGCTTGCAGGCCATCAACCTCTTCGCGATCCAAGTCGGTAGCATGATCAAAGCCGGCAATGTGCAGGATTGAGTGCAGCAATAAGGTTGCCAGTTCGTCCTTCATACTCGTTTTTGCTGCCTCGGCCTGTGCTTCGGCAATTGGTACACAGATGGCGACGTCAGCTAAGGTACCGGCCACCGGCTCGCCATCTTCGCTGTAATTAAATGTTAGCACATCTGTTGGATAATCATTATCGGCATATTCCAAGTTAAGCTCATGGCTGGTGTCTTCGTCCACGAACTGCACGTTTATATTCCCCTCTGGCAGCCAATCGGGACTGCGCTGAGCTAACTCCTCCAGGACAGCCTGAATCCCGGTAGTATCAAGATCCTCGGTACCGAGTAACTCAACGTTCATTAGGCGAGCAGCCTCTTTACCATGGCCGATACACGGCTACCATCAGCCTGGCCCTTTACTTTGCCCATGGCGGCGCCCATTACCTTACCCATGTCAGCTGGCGAACTAGCGCCCACCTGATCGATTGCCTCCTGCACGAGCTTCTCAAGCTCTTCATCACCCATTTGTTCCGGAAGGTAGGCCTCGATATACGGCAGTTCGGCCGATTCCTGATCAACCAGATCCTGGCGCCCTGCTTCTGTATAGGCTGTAATCGAATCTTTGCGCTGTTTGGCCTGGCTGGCCAGCACCTTCATGGCCTGCTCGTCACTCAGCTCTGAACCAACCTTAATTTGCTCGTTCTTCATGGCGGTAATTAACAATCGTAAAACCGCCACTTTCTCTGATTCACCAGCCTTAAGGGCGGCTACCATATCGGCACTAATTTGTTCTTGTAAGCTCACCATCATCTCCTTTATTGTTTCTATTATAAAGCAAAACCGCACCGAGCGGTGCGGTCTGCTGAGGTTCTAGCGTAGACCCAGATATTGCTTGGCTTTAGCATCTTTACGAGCCTTCTTGCGGATTGCAATACTGCGCTCTTCGCGCTTAGAAAGCGGCTTTTCGAAATACTTCTTGCGGCGGGCAACACCCAGCACACCAGATTGTTGAACTTTTTTGTTAAAACGACGGATCATGTTTTCCAATGATTCTTTGTCGTCCTTACGAGTTACTTGTAGCACGCTTCTAATCACCTCCTCTTTGTGACGGATGTTATATCCGTAGCGTTATGGCTTATTATAGCGAATTTTTACAGATTTGCCAAGGTGTTAAGCCCGAACAATACTCAGGAGGTATAAGAAGAAGTTGTATAGGTCTGTGAAAAATCGCTGAAAAATCGGAATGAGCGCTGGAATAAAGAAAATTAGCAAGATCAGAAACAGTGCGTTGGTGCGAATTAAGTTAATAAATCCGACTACGAGACCAATAATCAAAATGAGAGTAATAATCCACTGCAGAGGTGCCGGGAAAATGGCCAAGAACTGATTATACGTATTTACAAAAACGTCGTAAAAACCCATGCGTCTCCTATTCTAGATTCGATTTAATGTATTCGACAACCTTATCGGTGACAAAGCTTTTTTGCTCACCGCTCCTCATATCTCGAACGGTTACGTTACCATCGGCTAGCTCTTTTTCGCCAATGATCAGAGCGAATTGTACACCTAATTTGTCGGCCTTGCCAAGCTGATTTCCCACACTACCTTTATTGATTCCAGCAACAGCACCAATACCCACATTTAAGAGATCTTCAGAGATCTTAAATGCCATCTGATTGGCCTCTTCACCGATTCCGGCAACGTAGACCTGCAGCGAATTAGATTCCGGAGCTTCGATGCCGGCTGCCTCCAGCTCTAAAAGAATACGCTCGATACCCAGACCAAAGCCGACTCCGGGAGTAGGTGCACCACCCAGCAATTCAACTAACCCATCGTAACGACCGCCGCCCCCAAGGCTAGCTTGTTGACCTTCGCGTTTGCCGACGAATTCAAAGACGGTATCGGAGTAATAATCCAGACCGCGCACTAAGAGTGGATTAATCGAGTAATTGATTCCGACAGCGTCAAGGTAGGCGCAGACCGCCTCAAAATGAGCTTTGGATTTTTCGTTAAGATAATCCGTAATCTTAGGAACATTTTTTAAGACTTCGGCAGTCTTGGGCGATTTACTATCCAGTACGCGCATGGGATTGGTCTTAATGCGTTCTTTATCAATGTCATCAATGGCGTCGATACTGTCTTGCAGGTAATTTACCAGAATCTCGTGATAATTGGCGCGACTTTCGAGGTCACCGATGCTGTTAATCATCAGTTCGGTCTCTAAACCGAGTTTGTCAAAGAGACGATTAGCCAAGGTGATGACTTGAGCGTCAGCACCTGGAGTGGCATCGCCAAAGACTTCGACGTCGAGCTGCCAGAACTGGCGTTGGCGGCCGGCTTGTGGACGGTCATAACGGAACATTGGGCCAACCGTCGTTAGCTTAACCGGCTGCGGCAAACTCGCCATACCGTTCTCGATGTATGAACGAACGATACCGGCCGTCGGTTCAGGACGAAGGGCAATCAGCTTGCCGGAGCGATCTTCAAAAGCATAAATTTCCTTATCAACGACGTCTGTACCTGTGCCGACGCCCCGCACAAACAAAGCGGCTTCTTCGACCAGCGGCGTTTCGATAGACTGATAGCCCGCTTGATCAGCTAACTCTTTAAATGTGTTTACCACATACTTAAAAAGCGGTTGCTTTTCGGGCAACACATCATACATACCGCGCAAGGATTGGATTTTTTCTTGTTTAGCCATGCACTTATTCTAACACTTCAGAGACATCACGAACAACGAGCTGTAATGATGTATTACCATTAAAGTCATTTTTATCGACATGGGCCACAATACTAACCTTTTGACCAGCGTCTAGATCAGGATATTTATCGGCTAAGCCAAAACCTATGCCAGATAGTCGGCGAGATCCGTCGCTCAATGTTAGTTTAGCGTGACGCTTATCGCTCCCGACCCAACGCATGTCGGTGATCTCTACAGATTCGACCATGATACTCGGCTGTCGATTACCGTTACCAAAAGGCTCTAGCTGGATGAGGCTACTATGCAACTCCCAATCAATATCTTGGAAATCCTCGAGAGTCACATCCGCATCAACGGATTGCTTGGGAAGGTCGGCCAAGACCTCTAGGAAGTGCTCGTTGAGTCGATGGCGCAATTCATCGAGCTTATCGATAGGAATGGTGTAGCCGGCCGCAAAAGCGTGACCACCGTATTTAATAAAGAGATCATCAGCGGTACGCAGGGCGTCAATCAGATTAAAGCCACCAAAACTACGAGCTGAACCTTTGGCGTTGTCCCCCATTACCTGCATGATTAACGTCGGCTTACCAACGCTTTCTGCAACTTTGCTAGCGGCAATACCAACAATGCCATGGCTCCAGTCGGCACTAGCCAGCACCAGGACTGGATCATCGGCGTATTCTACTGCCATCTCCTTAGCCTCTTTGACGATGGTTGCCTGATCAGCCTGTCGCTGTTTATTCAAGCTGTCGAGCTCTGCGGCAATAACTTTGGCTCGTTTAGCGTCATTGGTCAGCATCAGCTCCACGCTGCGTTCAGCGTGCTCTAAGCGCCCAGCGGCATTCATCCTGGGTCCAAACATAAAGCCAAGCGTATAGCTGGTTATCTGCCCCATTCCCACACCACTTACTTCTGCCAGGGCCCGTATCCCAACTCGACGGGTTTTATTCAGCACTTTTAAACCAAAGCTGGCCAAGACGCGATTCTCACCTACCAACGTCACCACATCACAGACGGTACCAAGCGCCACCACATCAAGCAGCCACTTCTCGTGACCCTTCTCGGGCTTGCTGCTCGCAATCTGGAGCGCCTGAGCCAACTTAAAGGCTACACCAACGCCAGCGAGATCTTTAAAGGGATATTCGCAATCGGATTGTTTAGGATTGATCACAGCGATAGCTTCAGGGGTGACAGCCGGAACAGAATGATGATCAGTCACAATAATATCGAGGCCATTGGCCATGGCCCAAGCCACCTCCTTGACACTGGTAATTCCGCAGTCTACAGTGATAACGAGATCAACATTCTCGGCTTGTAACTTTTCGAGCGCATCCTGATTAATGCCGTATCCTTCTTCAAAGCGATCTGGAATATAACTGCGCGCCACGTGCCCGAGATTCGCAATGGTTTCGATCATAACCGTAGTTGCCGTAATACCATCAATGTCATAATCGCCGTAAATCACGATGTTCTGCTTCTTCTCAACCGCCTCAAGGATACGATCAACTGCTGGCTTCATATCCTTCATCAAGAACGGATCATGCAGTTGCTCATCATAATTTGGATACAAAAAAGCCTCGGTAGCTGCCGCGCTATCATAGCCACGCTTAATTAAAATATCCCGCACGAGCGGGTGTAATCCCTCAATCATACATCTAGTATATCAGTTAACGAGGGGTCTTGGCGGCTTGAGATTTGAGCACCATGCTTTGGAGCTCTTTGTATAATGGGAAGTCTGGATTAGCAGAATAAACTTTGGTATTAGCCTCACGATCAACTTTAACAAAGCCAGCTTTCTCCAGGCGATGTAGTTCGCGTTGGATGTTACCAGGATCTTCTTTAGTCAGTTTAGCTAGACCTCGAACGTGGATTCGATAATCAGGATACTTAGTAAATACCGTGATGATCTTACGCCGCGTTCGCGATGTAATAAATAAATCGAGCATATTCTCCACAACTCACATGTTGTAAATTTAGTATATCGTGCCTGTGTATTAAATACAACAATGCTCCACACGCGATTCTTAAATTAATCTTAAATATAAGCTGCCTACGCTTGTTATGCTATTTTGAGCACTCTATACTGAGAGTATGAACTCCGAACATCAAGCACTAGCCGAATATTTAGAGAAGAGTCTAACCCGCATTATTGATCAGAAGCTTGATGAACGTTTTAAAAAAGTGGATATACAGTTCCAACGAGTTGATATACAGTTTGCCGGGGTTGATAAGCAGTTTGCCGGGGTTGATAAACAGTTCGAAGGAGTCGACAAGCAGTTTGAAAAGGTTGATAAACGATTTGGACAAATCGATGAGCAGTTTGGAAGAATCGATGAACAATTTAAAGAAGTTAATCGAAACATCTACAACCTGATTATGCACGTGGATGGCAAAAACGACAGGCAAGATGAAGTTGCCGAAGATCACGAGCTAAGAATCAGCATTCTTGAGCGCGATTACCATATACTTACTTCTTAAAAGTAAAAAAGCCAGATGCTTCCTACTTTTTTGGATGCTTGATCTTGTAATGTTCCCAACTAACTAACAGCTGTGAGGCATTAAAGATTGAGGAATATGTTCCCGAAATAATACCCAGCAATAAAGCTAATACAAAATTCTTAATCGAGACGCCGCCAAAGAGGAAGAGTGCCAGCAAGGTCAAAAGGACGGTCAGCGAAGTATTAAGCGAGCGAGCCAAGGTTTCGATAATACTATTGTTAACGATTTCGTCAAAGCTGCCCCGTTTACTGCGTAAGTTCTCGCGGATACGGTCATACACCACAATGGTATCGTGCACCGAGAAGCCAATAACCGTCAGGACGGCCGTTACAAATAGGGCGTCGACTTCGACTCCAAAGAAGTGACCAAGCAGCGAGAAGGTTCCAATCAGGAATAATGAATCATGCAGCAAGGCAATAATGGCGCCAATACCAAAATTCCAGCTTGTAAGCGGCAAGGGCACGTTGCGGAAGGCCCAAGCAATATAAATAACAATGGCTAACGATGCCACGGCGATGCTCAGTAAGGCATTTCGCGTAATATCCCGACTTACACTTGGGCCGACCACACTATAACTGATCTCCTTATAGCCCTTGGCCTGCATGTCGGCCTTGAATTCTTTATGATTGATCTCTTGCTTTGCAGCCGACTCGTCATCCCGGAAGCGAATCAGCGTGCCCTTGTCGCTGGTGGCGATGGTCACGTCCTTATACTGCTGCTTGGCAGCCAAATCACGCACGGTTGTCTCGTTAACGCTACCGGACACTTCAAGCACCGCCCCGCCCTTAAAATCAATACCAAGCTTTAAGCCAAACAGTGCCAGCGAGATGAGCCCAGGAATAATAGCCACAATGGATATGGTGTACCAAATCTTACGCTTACCGACGATATCTAAATTCTTCATGATTTCGCCTCCACTTTATGATCAAAGCCATAGAGCTTAGGATTAACGCCCCACTTGGTACGCATCACAGCCCGCAGGAGGCTACGAGTAACCGTAATGGCCGTGAACATACTTATTAACACGCCAAGCGCCAATGTCACGGCAAAGCCTTTAATAATCGGTACGCTGCCGGCAAACATAAACAAGATCACACAGGTTATGAGCGTGGAAACATTACTGTCTCGAATACTGCTCCAGGCGCGATCAAAGCCGGTCTCTACGGCCGAAACAAACTCTTTACCACCACGATACTCTTCTTTCGTGCGCTCAAAAATAAGGATATTGGCGTCCACAGCCATACCAATACTCAAGACGAAGCCGGCAATACCAGCCAAGGTCAGTACAATCGGTGATGGCGAAACACCACTAAACTTGTAAATCGCAAGGGTAATCAGGGTATAAATCGCTAGAGCGATAACCGCCACAACCCCGGCCATACGGTAGTAAATAATCATAAAGAGAGCCACCACGACTAAGCCGATGAGGCCGGCAATAATACTGCGGGCAATTGATTCCTGACCAAGCGTAGCGCCAACATTACGCTGCTCGACCAAGCTAACTGGCACTGGTAGAGCACCGGCGTTAATAAGTTGAGCCGTCTTCTTGGCATCGGCTGCCGTAAAGTTACCCTGAAGCACGGCCTTACCATCGGTAATTGGGCTAGAGACGGTTGCTGGCCCGAAGACGACATCCCTGTCGAGCGTCACCAACAGGCGTGTTCCAGATTTATTAATTCGAGTAGTTAATTCGGCGAACCTATTGGTTGCTTCCCCGCCTTTAAGCTGCAAGCTGACGATGGGCTGACCGGTAGTCGGGTCAAACTCGACGGTGGCACGCTGTACATCCTTACCGCTCAAACCAGTTTCCACCGGAATTGCCGAGGTGGCGTCAGGGCCAGTCTTGATCTCGGTAAACTGCAAATCTGCCGTCTTGCCAATAGTATCTTGGTCGCAAACATTGGTGCCTGGGCATTCAATGATCACCCGGTTATTGCCACTGGTCTGGACATTTACTTCCGATGTGCCGCCCGGATTAGCACGTTGCGCCAACACCTTGGTCAAACTTTCCATAGCGCTGGTACGATCAGCGGCTAGGATCTTTTGGAGGTCGGCCTGGTAAACCAATTGCGAACCACCCTGCAGATCCAGACCAAGACGAACCTTGAGCGCCTCTTTAACACCAAGCTTACTCAACCACACGTCTTCGCGCGGTATGGCAATAGCTAACGCCAGTAGCGTGACAACAATAACTGTAATTAAACCCCATCGGCGTCGTTTCATATACACCCACTATACGCCAGCCAAGAACCGTAATCAATAAGTCATAAGTACTGTATAGCGAGTATAATAGAAGTATGAGTGCCAAGGGGGATGCGATTTTATACTATGAAGTTTCGCCATTATTGCATGGCGGGCTTGGTGAGTTTAGTTTTACATATTCATCAAGTAGAAATCTGCCAATAGGCAGTTTTGTAACCGTACCCTTTGGTCGGCGCTCGAGCCTTGGCATTGTGATGAGTTCGGTCAAAAAACCTGATTTTATAACTAAACCGATAACTGAGGTACATGACAATCTGCCGGTTCTAGAGCAGCATCTACTACATAAGGCCGAGTGGCTTTCGGAATAATACATCTCCACTGCGCTAGCCGATAGGCAGACATTATTACCAACCGGG
>CAZPDI010000008.1:0-22146 GCA_964585425.1 uncultured Candidatus Saccharibacteria bacterium
AGGTAATCCCGCGCTTCAGGTTTGAACCAGACTGATTGGTAATAAGGTTTACATCCCCGGCGCGCAACAGCTCGACCAACATCTTGGTCGTAGTGGTCTTGCCATTGGTGCCAGTAATGAGAATGGTTGAGGTAAAGTTACGACTTAACTTGTGTGCCAATTTGGGATCCAGCTTATCGGCAATTAAACCTGGTAATGCCGAACCACCGCGTCCAGTAAGACGAGTTGCGAGCAAACTCAATTTAGCAATACTAAGCGTAACCACCGTCATCATGGACTTCATATATTTATTATACGCTATAAGAAGTCTTTGATCAGCGCTTCGGCCTCGGCTGGAGAGCTCACCCAATGAATGTCAGGATTGCGCTTAAACCAGGTGCGTTGACGCTTAGCCAGGTTCTTCGTCGCCGAGATGATACGCTCTCGGGTGACTTCTAGAGTTTGTTCGCCTTCAAAGTAATCGCGCCACTCTCGGTACCCTATTCCTTTTAACGCTTCAGCCTCCCAGCCATATTCATCTGACAATTTCTTAACTTCAGCTTCAAGTCCCGCCTCGAGCATCTGATCCACACGTCGCTCTATCCGCTCCTGCAGTTCATTTTTTTCTAATACTTTACCAATTAGTAAAGTATTCTCTTTTAAAGGTTTGCGGGTTGGCTTCTGGCCACCAGATTCCATAGCTCGAATAATTCGTCTCTTATTCCGCAGATCAACATCGGTTAGATCAATTCCCTGGTCTCGAGCCATATCAGTTAACTCTTCGGCACTCATTGCGCCCAGCTCATCGCGATCCAGTGTTCCTTCACCGCCGAGGAAGCTGTAATCATACACGACAGCGTCAATATACAGACCGGTGCCCCCAACCATAATGGGGAGTTTGCCGCGCGACTGAATATCGGCAATCGCCTCATTAGCTAAGCGTTTAAAGTCGGCTGCGGTGAATGGTTCGTTAGGCGCCACCACGTCCAAAAGATGGTGCGAAACGTCGTGTTGCTCTTTTTGGGAGGGCTTAGCAGTGCCGATGTCCATGAATTTTCGGACAGTCCAGCTGTCTGAGCAAATTATTTCACCATCATATTTTTTAGCTACATCAAGCCCTAAAGCACTCTTTCCACTAGCCGTTTCACCTAATAGAACAACTAATTTATTCATTTGCTTGGCCACCACAGTAACTCCTCTACCCTAACTTTGTATTCATCATCAACTTCCACCCCATCGGCCGCCAGTAGCCGTTTGTGTTCACTGCGTCCGCCATTAGTATAAGCTCCTGCTAGCCCACCCTGCTTGTTTACGACTCGCCACCATGGCAAATCACTAGGCCCATAATGAGCTATCTGTCCGACCTGCCGAGCCGCTCGTGGATGACCGGCCAAGGCGGCTATTTGACCGTAAGTCATCACTCTCCCCTGCGGTATTTGCGCCACTAAAGCGTATACAGCCTCCCTAAAGCTATTGTCGGGTGCTGGCAAGATCAAATTCCTCCCCAGGACCAAACACGCCGCTAGAACGCCCCATAAGCGTTACTTTACCCGTACCAAGCACGTCACACACCCCCATCCGCCAACGCAACGCTGTATTTTCATCGATACCGATTAAACACATGTCGCCATGCTCCTTAACGAGCTTCTGGATAAATGCAGGATTAACGGCATCAAAATGTGGAATTACCAAACCACCCCCCATGGGCCCCATGCCCCTCGTCTTGTGAACACTCCCGTTGCCATATGTTTCATCATCCCCATCAGCCAGCATCTCCCAGAACAATACCATGGCGCCAGCACTTGTTCCTCCAAGTACTACGTCTCCATATTTCCAAGCAGGGCGGAGTAACTCATCAATACCGCTTGATTCCATGCTTGCTAAGAGCTTATTTTGATCTCCGCCGCCCAAATAGATGACTCCCAAGCCATAGCAATCGTCGACCGATGTAACCTCCACTACCTGGATATTCTCTTGAGCAAAAAACTCTGTCCATGCTCGCATTTTCTCGGCATGTATAGCATCATCAGTTGATGCAAAGCCGATAAATCCAATCTTGCCTTCTGGCTTAGCAAGTTCAGCCAGATATTGATAAACCGGTCCGCCCATCTCTACGCTTCCACCTGATAATAGCAGTTCTTTCTTGTGCTGGTTCATAGCAAGACCTCGAGTGCTTCGTTCCAGTCTTTAACGCGCTGAATATTGCCTGGCAATACGTCTGCTTGATTCCAGGCGTAATCACCAAACAAAATCCCTCGAACCCCGACCTCGGCACAACTTACTAAGTTATCCAATGAGTCATCAATTAGTATCGAAGCGCCAATTTCCTTACAGATAACTGACTTTCCTTTAGCTCGACCATCTACCGTCTCGTGGCTTGTAAAATGTATTTGCCCAAACGCATCAGGAAAATGTCGCTGCAGCCACTCAATAGTTTCATGCTCCCATGCCGGCCAGCGTGATGTTATCACAACTAAATCAAAGTGCTGAGCCAGTACCGAGATCGCTTTTGTAGATTGCTCGACGGGATCACCTGATGTAAAGGTACCAAGATCACCAAAGTGGTGCATGCGTTTTTTAAACTCATCGACGGATACGCCCATCGTGTCTTCGATAACGTAGCTTGTAAAACTAGCTGTGGTTAACTGACTACCATGATGCTTATTATTATATTCGACCAACAGTGGAGCAAGCGGAAAAAGCACATCATCGACATCGACGGCTAAGACCGGTTTTGCTCCCTGCGTCATATTATTTGAGTCCTTTTAGATAATTAGCAAGTTCTGCAAGCTTTACTTTATGCTCACCTTCTTGTAAGCGTACACTGACCTCGCCCGCTTCGGCATCTTGTGGACCAATGATGAGCTGAACAGGGATCTTCATCTTACTAGCTTCGCGGATCTTCTTACCGAGCGACTCATTACGACTATCGACCGTGTAGCGCAGCTCGTTGTATTTAACCGGACTCATCAGGACGATGCTGTCGAGCACGTCGGTCACCTGCTTGACGTAGTCACTAACGGTTTCGTTAACGGTAACAATGCGCAGCTGCTCCGGAGCAACCCAGAATGGGAACCAGCCACCAGTGTGCTCGATGTAAACCGAAAGGAAACGCTCAATAGAGCCGAGGAGTGCACAGTGCAACATGACAGGCTGCTGAGCCTCACCCTTGTCGTCGATGTAACTGAGTTTAAAGCGTTCGGGCTGTACAAAGTCGAGCTGAACGGTAGCTACTTGATGTTCACGCTCCAGGGCGTCCATGGCCATGAAGTCAATCTTTGGACCGTAGAAAGCTGCTTCACCTTCGGCCTCAAAGTAATCCAGCTTATTCTTCTTAGCAAGATCTACGATCGTAGCTTGAGCTTGCTCCCAGAGCTTAACGTCACCGAGGTACTGATCGCCACCATCACGGAAACTTAATCGAGCTCGGAGCTTCATGCCGACCAATGCGTAGAGCTGTTGAATATTCTCGACCAATACACCGACTTCGGTCTCCAGCTGATCAGGTCGGCAGTAATTATGACTATCATCTTGAGTAATAGCGCGCACACGATTGAGACCACCAAGCTCACCAGTTTTTTCATCACGATAAACCGTAGTAGTCTCAAAGTAACGGATTGGCAGGTCACGATAGCTCCGTGGAGAGCTGGCAAATATCTGGTTATGGTGCGGGCAGTTCATGGGCTTAAGAGTAAACTGATCACTCGTCTTCTGGCTTTCAACCAAGAAGAGCTCATCACCAAACTTGTCCCAGTGGCCGGATACTTTATAGAGATCAGTCTTGGTAATATGCGGGATGAATACACGACTATAACCAGACTCTTTGCGCATTTGCTCAACGTAAGCTGACAACTTGTCTCGGAGAACGGTGCCTCGAGGAGTAAACAATGGTAAGCCAGTTCCGACGAGATCTGAGGTCGTGTACAAATCCAACTCTTTGCCGAGCTTACGATGATCGCGTTGCTTAGCTAGCTCAACCAGCTCAAGGTAATGATCGAGCTCGTCTTGTGTTGTAAAAGCTACACCATATAGGCGCTGCATTTGCGGATTACCCTCTTTGCCCCGCCAGTAAGCGCCGGCAACTCGCATGAGTTTAAAGGCCCCAACCTTACCAGTCGACTCGACGTGCGGCCCGCGACAGAGATCTGTAAAGTCACCGTTGGTATAGAAGGATACATTCTCGATTTGGGCATCACCATCTGTTGAGAGACCCAACTCATCGACGTCCAGGTCTTTAGCGATAGTGGTGCCGGCGCGCTTAAGATCGTTTAAAAGTTCTTCTTTATAGGGTTGTTTAGCTTCCTTGGCCCACACAATAGCCTCATCGACTGGCTTCTCGCTCTTCTCGAACTTCTCATCGCGGTTAATAACGGCCCGCATCTCTTTTTCGATCTGCTTAAAGTCTTTTTCGCTAATGGTTACACCATCGATATCGATATCGTAATAGAATCCGTTATCGACGACCGGGCCGACACCGAGTTTGGCGCCAGGATACAACTTAGTGACCGCAGTGGCCATAATGTGGGCCAGACTGTGGCGCATGGCATGTAGTTGATTTTGTTGCTCACTCATATTCTCACTCCTTTTAGACACAAAAGCTACCTCGTATCCTGAGGCCCTAGATACTAGGACGGTTCCACTCAGGTTAGCTTGGTAGCTTTCTCTTGGCCGCTGCACGTCACCGGCGAACGGAGCTCCTCGGGTGGTTAGGCCGTCTCAGCGCTCTATTAACTTAAGTTCATTATAGCATATTAAAGGTTTGACCCATATGACTATTAGGTATAGTATTAAAATGCACGTGTAATGACAGCTATTTGGTACTAAAAAAGACGCCTAAGCGTCTTTTTTAGTACCTGCAACCTAATGCAATGCTGGTGGGCGTAACGGGATTCGAACCCGTACGTCACGTGTAAGTAACCACTACTTGGTAGGTAGCTTCGTCTACCAATTCCGACACACGCCCTGCCCTTATGAGCGTTGTCGGTGGCAGCACCATATCTCTATAGTACCCGAACAAAATACGAACGCAAGCGTAGCCGGTTTATTCTTGAATTGATTCCCTATTTCGGCTACGATTAAGCAACCTGGTCGCT
Source organism: uncultured Candidatus Saccharibacteria bacterium (assembly GCA_964585425.1). Taxonomy (GTDB): domain Bacteria; phylum Patescibacteriota; class Saccharimonadia; order UBA4664; family CAYXHD01; genus CAYXHD01. The sequence continues at coordinate 5,073 of CAZPDI010000008.1, forward strand.
TAGCTCAGCTGGTTAGAGCGCTGCATTCACATTGCAGAGGTCACAGGTTCGAATCCTGTAGCGACCACCATTTATGCAGCTTTGTCGTCTCGGTACTGATTCAAGCTCGTAACATTACGTTGGGCCTTCCAGCGACTATAGGCTTCGCCGCGCAAGGTGTCCTCTCCCACATTGGTATTACTTGATGTAATCAACTGATGTATCTCTTCGTCACTTCTGCTTAGAGCCATGCGATCAAAATCACTCATATACCTAGCAATCTGGTTCTCGCGAGCTTCGTGAGCTTCAGGACTCTGCGCCTGCTCCTGCTGCGCTAGGTTCGCCTCTCGCAGCTCCTGTAGCTCTTTCTGACGAGCGCTAGCAACAAAACTTTGCCCCTCGCCCATTCCTTCTGGTCCACCTATCTTCATAATCCCTCCTATTTGTTCTAGCATAGCATATTGAAGTAACAGGCAAAATGCGCTATAGTTATATCTGTTGTTTGGACCCTTAGCTCAGTTGGCTAGAGCGCTTCATTGACGTTGAAGAGGTCACAGGTTCGAATCCTGTAGGGTCCACCATTTATGATCATAATTGCTTGTAGCCAGCGGGCAGAGCCGGACCCGAAGGCCCGACCCCACCCGCCGACCGAATGCACTGGAACCCTAAAGGGTCGGTGGTCACAGGTAAGTACATCTCAATTAAGGCCACGCAATGGGCCACCGGTAGTCGATCGTGCGATGTAGCTATCACGTCGTACAGGCATGGATTGACCAGCTGTTCACACCGTTGTGTGCGGTACTCTCTTTTTCGTTGTCCCCTCGCAAGGATGCACGCCATTCGGTCGAGTACTGACCGCCATCGGTCGCTTGTTCCGGCAGGTTTCCCTACCGAAGCTCCACGCCTCTGGAGACTCATGGTGGGATGTGCTACATGAGCACATATCATCCCGGCGTTGCTGATCCGGGATTAATTTAAATTATAGCACTATTCCGAGCAGCGCTGAGTGGAAACCGCCGTTGTGCGATCTTTATTGGTAGCGAGTAATGAGGCTACTTCACTGCTTTTAATCGCGTAGCCGGTGGCGTCGTATGATTCGGATCGAGCAAAGATTACCCCGGCCACTTCCCCGCTCGATAAGATGTATGGTCCACCAGAATTACCGTGCTGCACATCGGCGCTCAATGAATAAATGTTGCGGCGCACAAAGCCCTCGTTGTAAATGTTGCGACCGACAGCGGTGATCGAGTTATTTACGTAACCCGAGACACCCGTGAGCCCGCCGCCGTTTGGATAGCCCATGACGACGCCAAACGTACCGCGCGGTTGCGTAGTGGCGTTGAGTGGTAACACGGCTCCAGCCAGATTAGTTGTGCGGAGCAAAGCAATGTCTAGATCAGGATTGAAGTAAATAACCGTTGCTTGATGCAGGCCATTATCATCACGAATCACTGGTCGAGCCACACCACCAATCACATGGGCATTGGTCATCACCACGTTTGGTGCCGCCACAAAACCCGTACCTTCAAGGATCGCGCCACAGCCACGGCCGGTTATCTCGACCACCGATTTACGACTTTTGTTAAATATCGCATCCAGTTCGGCTTGCGAAGCCTCGCCGGTAACCCGTTCGGGTGAGGGCTCATTATTAACGAAGGGCTGGGTGGTATTGATGTTGGCAATATAACGTTGAATTTTAGTCACAGCCGAAGGCGGATCGGGCAAGGTTTTATCGAGCTGACGAATGATCGCTGAGCGTTGTATCTGATCGGATAGCCACTCCGATGGCCCATGCAAGAAGATAGTTGAAGCCAGCCAAATCAGCACTAATGCATACAAGCCACCAAATACTACTCCAATTGCACCATCTATCTGATGATGCCCCTTCTTGGCAATCCGACGTTTAGCATGATGTGCCAGCCAATCAAAGAAGCTACCCAGCAGAAGTAGCATTACGCCAAAGACCAATATCGTCCCCAAACTGCGTCCGATAGAAGAAATAAAGAATGGCGCCAGCAATGGCACCACTACCACTCCTAACCAAAAGCCGGCCACAAGACCAAAAACAATAATCCCCTGGCGGATTACGCCCAATTGCCAACCACGAATCATGGTAGCAATTACGATGATGATTAATATAAGGTCGAGAAAAACCATACTTCTATTTTAGCAGTAGTCTACTTATATTCTTCGCAAATGCGCTGAACGTAACGGAGGTTATGAATCGAGATGAGGCGACCGGCTAGCATCTCACCGACGTGGAGCATGTGACGAATAAGAGCGCGCGAGTATGGCCCGGTACAGGTTGAGCAATCGCAAGTAGAATCGAGCGGATTAGGGTCTTCTTTATACATTTCAGCCCGCAAGTTAATTTGTTTGTCCCCTTCTATCCAGGCCGTGCCGTGGCGGGCATTACGGGTTGGCAGCACGCAGTCCATCATGTCGATGCCGTGTTCGATGGCAAAGCGCATGTCAATGGGGTGACCGACGCCCATCAGGTAGCGGGGGCGTTGTGAATCGTACATCGATTCCAGGTATTCTAACATCTCAAACATCTCCTCACGCGGCTCACCAACGCTCAGGCCGCCGATCGCGATACCGCTGACGGGCTGGGATTGAACGAATTCCAGACTTTCTTTGCGTAATTGTTTATCCAGCCCACCCTGGACGATGCCGAACAGGAGTGGTGGCTTGTCCATGCCTTTGCTAAGACGTTTATGCTCGGCTACGCAACGCTCCAACCAGCGCATGCTTCTCTCCATAGCTTCGCGCTCCCTACCCGCCTCGCTGCCATCTAAGCTAACAACATCATCAAAGGCCATAATAATTTCCGCGCCTAAATCAAATTGAATCTGCATGCTCTTTTCGGGTGTCAGTACGATTTTTGAACCAGTCCGCGGCTCAGCAAAGGTTACGCCCTCTTCGGTAATCTTGCGGATCTTAGCCAAGCTAAAAACCTGAAAACCGCCGCTGTCGGTGAGCATTGGACCGTTCCAGCCCGTAAACTTCTGTAAACCACCTTGTTTTTTAACTAACTCTTCGCCGATGCGCACGTGCATGTGATAGGTGTTAGACAGCATAATCTGCGCGCCCGTGGAGCGCGTCTCCTCTGGAGTTACACCTTTAACGGCACCAATAGTACCGACCGGCATGAACAATGGCGTGGTCACCTGACCGTGATTCGTTTCAAACTTAAATACTCGAGAACTCATCCGTCAATTATAGCAGATGAGTGGTCTTGACGTTCGGTTTTTGTTCGGCTAGTATAAGGACACGGGTGCTTCTAAAGGAGGGCTTATGCCAACAAAATCATCAATCGAACAACTAAAGGTCTATGTTTTGGCCCACGAGCTCGAAGAAAAGACTCTGGAGCTGGTTAACTCCATGCCGACCGAGAACTTCTACCCCCTGGGTAATAGTTTGTGGCGCGCCGCTACGGCCACCGCTCACTATATTGCCGAGGCTCATGAACGCTACAGTTACACTATTAAGATTCAGTCTCTGCAATACGGCCGCATCGCCGCCGAAGAAGTCATTAAACAGCTCGAGGAGTTCGAACAGCAATTCAGTACCGATACCAAGGCGCTTGCCGAGGAATTCACGGCCGTCATTAAGCAATGCTGGGGGTTAATTAAATATCTCCAGGGAAAGCAACGGGAGAAAGCTGAATCGAACAACGCCAGAGCTGTCGATGAGTTAGTCGCCGCCCGCGCCGCGGCCTAATGCTGTACACGGCCGAGCAGCTCCAGGTTAGCGCCAATCGCGCCCTGTTTGTCGATATGAACTCGTTCTTTGCGAGCGTCGAGCAACAGGTCAACCCCAAGCTGCGCGGCCGTCCAGTGGGCGTTGTACCCTTTCTGCATGATTCCACCTCGGTACTAGCCGCCTCAATCGAGGCTAAGCGATATGGGATTCGCACCGGCACTAATGTAGCCGAGGCCCGGCATTTAGCTCCGGATATTGTCTTCTTAAAGGTGAATGCCAAGATTTACCGCGATTATCACCGGCGCATTATGGCCATGCTTGATGAAACTCGCTGCAAAGTGACCGTTAAAAGCATCGATGAGGCGCTACTTATCGTGCCGCGAGATTTGCGTCCGCATGCCCTGGAATTAGCCGATGAAATTCGCCACAACATCTACGACATTGGTGATTGGCTAGGCTGCTCGATCGGTCTCGGGCCCAATATGTTTATTGCCAAGATGGCGACTAATGCCATGAAGCCCAAGGGCCTGGTACAGGTACTGCCAGAAGAATTAGAAGGGTTTTATAGCACCCTGGAGCTACCCGATCTGTATGGTGTAGCCCGGAGAAATACCAAGCGTTTTAAATCGATCGGCATCGAAACGCCATTAGATTTGTATCACGCCCCCCTCAAATACTTGCAACAACATTTTGGCGAGAACAACGGCTTAAGCTGGTATTTGCGCATGCGTGGCGTCGAAGTCGATCAAAAACCAACCAACAGGAGCCAAGTGGGTCACCAGACCACCTTTACGCCCAATCCGGCCTATTGTTTTGACGATTTATGGCCGACTGCCAGCCAATTAACTGCCAAAGTCAGCCATCGTTTACGCACTAGCAACCTAAGCAGCCACCGCATTGTTTGCTTTGTACGCTATCAAGATCGAACGCACTGGTCGACCATAATCTCCCAGCCTCAATATATCAACGATCTACCCACCATGATTGAATCTGTAAAACGAGCCTTTACCCACCTACCTTTTACCAAACCAGTCCGTTTAGTAGGTGTAAGTGCCATCAACCTTAAACCAACTACCGGAGTTTCTTATAGCCTCTTCCCCGAGGAGCGTAAATCAGAACGTGTAACCTCGGCAATCGATCTGATAACCGACAAATTCGGCGTTGGCACCATCAATACGGCTCGGAACTTCACCAGTAAGCCAGTTGTCGATAGTATTGGCTTCGGTAATGCCCCAGATGTAGCTCAGATGAACTACTAGTTTTCCCCATTTTTGTGAGTTTTCCACTTGTGATTTTTATAGTCATATGACAAGATGTAGTCATGAAATGCCCCATTTGTCGTGAAACCAATAACGAAGTGTATAATACTCGAACTACCCGTTTTGGCACCCAAACCTGGCGACGACGCCGGTGCTTGAGCTGTGATGCCAGCTTTACCACCTACGAGCAACCAGACCTTAAATTTCTTAAGATATTGGGCGACACTAGCAAAAAGACTGCTCCCTACTCCCGCGCTACCCTTTTTAGTAGTGTGTACGGGGCGTTTAGCGGCTCTAGCGCCAAGCCGAGCGTGATTGACGCCGTAACTGATAACATCGAAGCCAAACTTCTTGACCTCCAAGACCACACCATTACGACTGAACAAATAACTGACATCGTCTTGAGCACATTAAAGCACTTCGACAGCGCCGCCTTCTTACGCTACCTCAGCGATCACGTGGACATGAGCGATCCTGGCGCACTGCGCCATTATCTTAAAAAGTACTAAAAAAGACCCTTGCGGGCCTTAATTAGCAGATTAACAGTAGATTATTGGGCAGCTTCTTCGGACTTGTCTTCTGAAGCACCCTCTTCACTACCCTCGCCGTCTTCGGCTGGAATATCCTCGACAACGTCCTCATCGAGAGCTTCGAGCTCTTCGTCGCTACGTGGCGGCTCAACCTTAGCAATCAGCTCAGTTTCGTCGGTCAGCAGCTCAACATTGCCCGGGATTGTCAGGTCACTTACATGAATAGTCTTATCAAAATCATCGAGCACGGTAATATCGACTTCGATGCTTTCGGGCAAGTTTGCTGGCAAAGCTTCTACTTCGACGGTCGAAAGACCCTGAATAAGTGAACCTTCCAGCTTATATACGGCGGTACTTTCGCCCGTAAAGTGTAGCGGGATTTCGGCCTTAATCTTCTCGTTCATCTTAACTTTGTAGAAGTCGGCATGAATGATCTGGCCGGTTCGAGAGTCAATCTGAACGTCTTGAATCATGACGTTGGCTGGTTTGCCGTCATCAACACTGAGCGCTACCATTTTATTGGAACCAGCTTCACCAAAAACCTTAGTGAGGCTTCGTAAGCCGACACTCACTGCTTGAGCTTCTGTCCCGTGACCGTACATTACGGCCGGCACATTACCTTCGGCACGAACAGCTTTTACTTGCTTACCACGGGCTTCGCGCGTTTGCGCGGCTAATTCAATTACATCTACCATTATTATCCCTTCACTTTCTTGTATTGCAGATTGGTCAGGCGCCCCGAGTATCCTGATATAAAGTCGTGGAAGCTAGCGATCTCTAGAGCCGTAATAGCTCCCCTGCGGGCAAAACGACGAGCTTCTTTGGCCTTAACGTCGCGCTTGAGGCGATTGGCCGTAATTCCTTCGAATTCTTGGCTAGCAGCCACAGTTGCCAATACTGGCATAGCGCATTCCTTACAACCGAGCTGCACAAAGCAGTAGTTGTCGACTTGGCCTAAGACTTTAATATCTTGAGATTTGTAGGGCGTTTCGCACGATGGGCAGGCATAGAATTCCTGGAGATTGCGGATCAGTTCTTGCAATTCTTTACGACTCATATGGCGCCCCTCGTTACCCATTAAGTATACCATATAAGAAGCGCCCTCACCAGGTTGGCGAGCTTATTTTTAATCATGGATATCATTTCGGATATCCATTTAGATATCTAAAAAGATATCCGTAGTTTTAGTTAAGAGCAGCCCGCTTAGCAGCCAGTCTAGTAAGAATAAACGTCCCAATAATCATGGTTAAAAGGAGGAGAACAAACCCAACCGCTTTAATTTGAGCATTCCCAAGCAGTGCCAAAGCCCCAAACGAGGCGGAAACACCATACAGCACCAAAACGGCAGCTCGTTGACTCAAGCCGGCATCCAACAACAAGTGATGTATATGGTGTCGATCGGGGCTAAATGGTGAGCGCCTGGCCAGCAAACGGCGAACAACCGCCCAGACACCGTCAAAAATAGCGAAGCCCAACACCAAACCAGCGGTAGCAAGCTTGCCACCAGAATAAACCGCCAGTAGGGCTAATACTACTCCGAGGAAATAAGCTCCGCCATCCCCCATAAATATCTTGGCCGGGAAGAAGTTATAGGGCAAAAAGCCCAATGCTGCACCTACAGTAATAATCGCCAGCACCGCCACAATTGGCTGATGCACATTACCGCCGGCCGCCAAGCAGAACAACACGAAGGCCGAGATTGCCGATACGCCAGCAGCCAAACCATCAAGTCCGTCCATAAAGTTCACCACATTCACTAAGCCGACGATCCATAGCACGGTCAGCAGGTTACCAATGGGCGTCACATGATACGCACCAACCGCGAACCGGCCCCAGGTCAGATCGATAACCCCGCCAAACGGATTAGTAATAACTTGGATGCCAATGCCCCCAGCCAACACCACACAAGCTGCTAACACCTGCCAGCCAAGCTTAAACCAGGGGTTAACCGGCTTCATGTCATCGATTACACCAACCACCACCAGCATGGTAACGCCTACTATCAAGGAAACGAAGCGTCGACTAATCGGCAAAAACGCGATGGCTGGGATCAAGAAGCCCAAAAAGATTGCCACGCCGCCCAGATAAGCGACTGGCTCTTTATGAATTTTACGCTCGCCGGGCATAGCCATAATGTTATGCGCCAGCGCCCACTTGCGAATCTGCGGCGTCAATAATAAGCTCGTCAAAAACGCCACAAGAAATGGAATTAGATAAATCACTTGCGCGTCCCCTTTTCGGTGACGAAGAATTCTAGATATTTACCAAGCATCAGGCGGGTCTGGGAATCTAGAGCGGCGGCAGCGCTAAACAAAATACTCGTAAATGGCACCAGCACCCACTGCAATAGCATGCCAATACTTCGGCGTCGTTTATAACGAGCTGGGCGCGGTGGCAAGCTGATAAGACTCAGGGCAATGGTGATAAACAGACCGATAAGGGCGACCGTCATGATGCGGCTCGTGATAATCGGTAGCTGATGAGCCAAAATATTATCGCTAAATTCGCTGTTGAGATACAATGGCAGCCAAGCCACAAAAGTGACGATGAGTGGCGCCGTGGCCCAGCTAAAATGTCCCTCAACTAAACGACCAAGCTGAATCAATTTATCGCCCAATGGAGCGCGTTTATTGCGAATCGACTCTTTAATCACGTATGGAATGTCGGTTACGCCCCAAGCCCAGCGGCGCAGCTGTAGATATTGGACTTTAAAGGTTCGCAAGTAGGTATCGGCCAGCACCGCGTCCTGATAGACTGGCGTATACAGTGGCACAACCTTATGATCGCCGTCAAAAGCAAAGTAACTGCGCCAATATTGATGTCCGTCTTCTACGATGGTCGTTATACTCCAATAATCCGTCTCGATTAACGCCCCCAACCCCTGAGCGTGAGCTGCAAAATTGCGCATTCGGTTTGGTCGCATACTTTCCATTAATAGCCAAAATGAGTTACTGGTAGCGATTAAACGCATTGGCGCCGGAGCATCCCAGATATTATTTAAGAACATGGCAATCGGCTGATACGAGCGACGTAAACGATTCACGTCGGTGGCAAAGGTAAAGGTTAATTGCGAAAAGTATTGGGAACTCGGTCGGTGATCAGAATCTAATGTTGTAACAATCACATTATTCGGATCAATACCCTCGCCTTCTATATACTTGGTCAGCTCACGGCCGGCCCAGGTGATGTTTGGCCCTTTACCCCCACCCTTGACTTCGCCTTTAATTCCGTCTGGATGCTTGATCGCGGCAGCATACTTAAACTTTGAGCCATAGCGAGAAATAAGCGTCTGTACCGTCTGCTCCACTTCCTTGCCGCCACGTTCTTCGTAGGCAATAATCAAAATTAATCTGTTAAGGTCATATTCTGCCTCGGTTAACGATTTAACTGATGGCTCTAAGATCTCCATCGACTCATTATAGGTAGCAATAATTACTGCATTGTAAATCTCGGCGGGGTCCAAAATTGTCGCTTGACGCTCCTCCAGATCCTTCCATTGTGCAAGCTGTTGCTCGACGTAGGGTCGTTTGGTACTGGTTCGAGGCAGGCTCTTATACAGCGCTTGCAGTTCGCTAATGCGCTTTGAGATGTTGTTTAATCCCTTTAATTCGCCATTCCAATCGACCAACTGGGCATGGTGGAGACGATTATAGCCTCGCACTAGGTTAATAGCTAAGCGGAAGGACTTGATGAGCCAGAATAAATCAAAAGCAATAATAAAATAAGCTACCCAGACCGGTTTAAAAATACTCAGCACAATGGGCATAGCTATAAACGTCCAGCTCAGGGCACCCGGAAATATCTCCAAGATACGCTGAAACCAGCGAGAATCCAGCCATCCAGTTTTTTGTTCAACACTCATTACACCACCGACACAAATGCATTACTAATTACTAAGCACAATAAGGCTACGACTACGGCTCCGAGCAACAAAAAGAAACTTCCGATGCGACTACGGTTGTAGGCCTTCATGGCCAAGCCAACATTAGCGGCTAAAACCACAACGCCGTAAATTGGTATGGCGTACAGAGCATACCAAGGGCCGAGCGTATCAAACGCACCGACGCTCGTGTAGCGCACCGGCACGGCATAGCCGAGCGGTCGCAATCGCGCAAAAACCAACACCAAGGCCAGAATATTAATACCGGCGGCAAACAACACGACGCCCACACTTAAGCGATCATTCCAGAGGCGATGTGCCTTGGCCGCCTCAAGATGGTTACTGGCGTTAAAACGCGGGCTATTCATAAAGAAATTATATCATGTATTATAGATGAAGCGCGGGTATAGTTTAGTGGTAAAACGCGACCTTCCCAAGGTTGAGTTCCGGGTTCGATTCCCGGTACCCGCTCCAATTATGAAATAATCTCTGCAGTCGAGGCCTGACTGGCGAGCTTGCGATCAAATGTCCACAAGGGCGTAGCATCACTCAGATCAGCGTACACCGCAAGACAACAATCAACCAAGGATAGTTTTGCATGATTTACGAACATCGGCAGCGCTTGCCGAAATAAAATACGATTACAATTAAACTTTGGTTGCTCCACCACTTCTTCAAGCGCTTCGGCAATCATGCGCGGAGTAAAATCATAGTGATGTTGTAAAGCATACCCGGCTTCGATCAAGGCCGCATCAGCAATAGATACGAGACGCTGACTTTTTTCGAGCAGTGCAATCAAGGCCTCGTATTGTGCTGGTGAATCACCAAGAATAAGACGCAAAATAGCGCTTGTATCTAATGAACCACCTTGCATTAATCTACATACCCATTTTTATCAGCTCTTCGATTCTGAATCATCCATTCACTTACATTAATAAGTGGTTCAGTTCCTGGCTTGATATATTTACCGAATCGTTTGGCTATATCTCGCAGATCAGGCACTGCCTTCATGATTAATGTCTGGCTAGCCTCATCATACTCCACTACCAGCGCGCCGCCCTGTGAGCTAATACCTAGCCTGCGACGCAACTCAACAGGAATAGTGGTCTGGCCTTTTCTGGTAACGGTAAGTGTTGTTTTCATATCATTACTTTATCAAAACTCATTACTTTTTACAAATGTAATGAAACTTGCAATCAACAGATGGCCTGAGTATGATGAATAGGTACTTTTGCCGATGTAGCTCAGTTGGTAGAGCAATACTTTCGTAAAGTAGAGGTCGGAGGTTCGAATCCTCTCATCGGCTCCAGATTTATGACAAAAATTAAATCAGAATTAATAGGTCAGCCACTTGGCGTAGATGTAGCCTTCCTGGCCATTTACCGTGACTTTTTGCCATGGAGTACCCGTCTTGATGTCGTATTGCACCTTAGTATCAGCTTCTAATTTCTGCAATGGCGCACCAGTAGTTGCTGCCGTAGGGCGTAAATATACAAAGCTATTAGTAGTTGCAGTTTTTGCAGTTGGCTGAGCGGGTGTTTCTGCAGAAGCACTGGCAGTAGCCGTAGCATCGGAGCTGGCGGTCGAAGTGTTAGTACTGTTAGTGTCACCTGATTTGGCATCAGTCTTAGCATCCTGATCGTCACTAACCGTTACGGTTTTGACGACAGCGGCTTTAGGCTTAGTCGCTTCGGCTACTGCCTTTTTGCCGCCATACGTTAGGGCGCCAGCCATGAGTAAAATCAACACCATGCCGGGTAGTGCTACGGTTAATCTTTTTAGAGTATCTTCGTTAGTCATTCTTCCCCCTGCCTAAACGGCTTTATGCAGTAAGCTGGTATAAGCTAACCATATAATTAGGATCACTACTGTGAGCAAAATCACAACTACAGCATGGCGCAACCAGTGCTTTTTCTTAGGTTGGGTGGCGGCTACATTCACTACTTCTACGGGTTTTGAACTCATGTTTAGAACTCGTTTTTAATACATAAAGTATAGCATAAGGATCTCGGCGCACACTACTGTTGAACGTTATGACTTAATCTGTTATCATAAATCAGTTATTGGCCTTGGGCTCGTGGTGTAGTTGGCCTAACACGCCTCCCTGTCACGGAGGAGATCGCCGGTTCGAATCCGGTCGGGCCCGCCATGAAAAATGTAAGCTACTCGAAAGAGTAGTTTTTGTTTTTCATGGGTGTGCTTGCACACGATTCGAAGCGGAGGTTCGGAAGCCGTAGGCTGTGGTAGTATCCGGTCGGGCCCGCCATTGACTTTTATTATTATTTAGTGTAATATTACGTGCAATTCTTCGGAATGCGTCACCGATGCGCACCATCGGTCGTACCGTGCAATCTGCACAGGAAGGCGGCGTCATCATGCCCGCACTTGTGACGGTCCATGCTCAACCCACCATGGAACGAGACACTCTCGAGAAGATGCTCCCCGATGTCATCAGTGATGGCCTCTACACCGATGAGGCTCCCTGGCACCCGAGTGGTGTGGTGCTCATCTTCAGCAACGATCCGCCGCCCGATGAATACCGGCTGGTCCTTGTGATCATGGTGTCCAACTCCCTCGGCAACACCACGCTGGATGCCAAGGACGCGGGCGACAAGATCAGGTATGCCCTGAGTGCTCGCCATGGCGGCATCCGCGCAGGCGGGATGCTGGAGCTCGGGTCCACCCGCTACTGGTTCGACACCCACATGTAGTTCGGCTTCCAGCCAGCTTGGCCGTGCCCTCAAGCAGTGAGCGAAAGCTCGCCTGTTTGGGGGCTTTCGTACGTAAAGAAAGTTCTAACTAGGCTCGCTACGGCCCAATACTTGTATATGTACACATAATGTTGTATAAACAGTATGTACTCTATCAGGAAGGCTAGATCATGAGCGATCTGAGCGCCGAAGACCAAGAACTCCTCGAACTGGCACGGGCGGCATTGGAAAATGATCGTGATACGATCCCGAGCGCATGGCGCCATCGGAACTGGGTTCCAACTTGGATCGGAACCGGAGCAAGCGACAAGAACGGCTACTTGCGCCTCAGAGGTGTCCGGACCGTCATCTTGACGCCAGACGGTAGCGACCACGACCTTGCTGACTTCCTGTGCTTCTCGGCTGAAGCTGGATTCAGCGGTGGAAAGATCGGACACCACTGGCCGCATCGCAGCCGGATGTTCGATGACATGATCAGGATCACATAGGCCCACCCACTCCCAAACAATTGGCCCCTCTGGGGCTCAGGGCACCATCACGGTACCAGGAGCTCTGCGAGGGGCTCCTTCATTTATACGCATCCTTAGCTTGCAGCCAAAGCCGTTCCTTGCTATAAATAGCCCATGGCGCAAATGCGCCCGCCCTTCTATGGAGGTAGTCATGACTGCAATACATGTTCTCTTCCTTGGTGTCATCGATGCTCACCTGCTCACCACGCTATGGGCAGAGGGCTTGAAGGTCGAAGCTGAAGGTGCTGAACTCGAAGAGATCTGGAGCACAAATCGACGTGGTCGTGAAACTGGCTTCCGCTACACCGGTCGGATGCGCGAGCTGATTAGCGCGGCTAAATCTGGCCGGTACGACTACGTCATCATGCCGTACAATCGCCACTTCACGCCGACACTGCTCAGCCGCATTGGCAAGAGGTCGCTGTACTACCTGGCCGATAGCTTGATCGTGGAATTTGCTGGAGCAATACCCAAAGAACCGCACGCTGAACTCTCCGATCGTGGAATCCGAAACTTCACGAGTCGAACGTTGATCGCCCACCAAACGGCCGGCTTCATCCTGGAGCAAGAACAGGGGCGTGACAGCCTGGACCATTGACCCGGGTGGAAAACTGATGCCCCTTACGAAAGTTCTCCAACTTTTGTTGGGGGCTTTCGTGATTTTATGCTACTATGTCTCTAACCTGATCCTCAGGAAGTCCCTCGGAGCTCTAAGGAGGCCCCATGAAGCGCATTCTGCTCGGCATTCTGGCAATGGCTGGCTCGTACTGGATCTACTTGTGCTACCGCAACTACCACCTGGACAAGGCGGAGATCCTGCTGATCAAGTACCGCACCGGCAAACAGCTCCAGCATCCCCACATAACACAACAAGCTCTGGAGGGACTCAAGGCAATCGAGCCAAAGGTCAGCAAGATCATGTGCCACACCGAAGATGGCGATGATCTACACGCTCGAGCCGAAGACATCTGGAGGCAACTTCAGCAGGCAATCGCGGCCTAGCTCAAGAGACTCGGATCAATTCATTCGCCACTGACGAAGCCCCAGCTCATGTCGGTGGCTTCGTTCTTTTAGGAGTTTAATTCTTGGTTTATTTCCTGAGCAAAGTCTTGATAGCCATTTACGCTCATACAAAGTAGGACGTCACCTGGTTGGATAGACTCTTTAAGTTTATGAATAAGTTCGGATCGATCAGCTGCATAATAGACATTAGGTTCAACAGCTAACGACTTAGATGTAATGTCGGCTGACACACCAGCCTCGCGTGCACCTTCAATATCTACGATATAGGCCGCGTCGGCATCAACGAAGCAAGCTTGATACTCTTTGAGCAAACTTTGTGTACGACTATAGGTGTGAGGCTGGAATACAGCGCGAATGTTGCCATCAAAATGCTGTTTGGCAGCTGCTAGGGTTGCAGCAACTTCCGTGGGATGGTGAGCATAATCATCGATTACGGTGATGGCGTCATCTGGTTGGGAAACGCGCTCAAAACGCCTGCTCGCCCCAAGAAAGCTCCTGGCACCGGCTTGTAAATCAGCCCACTCAATCCCCTGACTGAGGCAGACTGCTAGGGCTGCTGTAGCATTCGCGACATTATGGGCGCCATACAATGGGACTGATATCGAACCAATCGCTTCGCCGTCATGTTGTAAATCAAACGCAATACCATGTTCGTTAAATTCTGTATTCACTGCCTGCCAGTGAGCATTTTGCGTGCCATAACTGACCGCCTGAGCTTTGCTCTTTGAGGCAACCTCAGCAATAAGCTCATTCTCAAAATAGACTAGCAATCCGTCTTCGGGGAGATTTTCTACCAGGCCGTCAAAGCGCTCTTGTACCGCCGACAGATCAGCAAACAAATCAGGATGATCCATTTCGATACTCGTGATAATGGCGGTTTTAGCCCGATAATGACTGAATTTACTACTTGTATCTAGCCTAGAGCTGCGATATTCGTCACCTTCTAAGACAGCTGCTTCTCCACCCTGTAGCCGTACGCTCGAATCAAAGTTCTTGGGCTGAATACCGACTAAATAATCAGGTTTGCGACCAGCACTCTCGAGTAGCCAGGCAATAAGTGAGGTGGTGGTGGTTTTACCGTGCGTACCCGTTACTACGATGCGATTATCGGTAGTGATAAGAGTGCTTACGAACTCTGGATAAGACTGGATTGGTACATTGGCAGCTTGGGCCGCGATTAGCTCGGCCTGATTAATGGCCACACCACCACCGAGCACTAGCAGGTCAACACCGTCGACGTGGCTAGCGTCGGCCACTTTGTACCAAGTAATCCCCTTTTCATCCAGCCAATCACTGCCCGGGCTATACGCCGTCTCGTCGGTACCGGTAACCTTATACCCCAAATCAACCGCTGCCAAGGCAACGCCGCGCATGGCATGACCGGCAATTCCTAGGATATGTATGTGAGCGCCAGGTGCTATTTTCATAAGAGTATTGTATCATGGGAGTATGGACATCAAACAAGAATCACTCGAGAAGCACGCAAAACTACAGGGTAAAATTGAAGTTACCAGTAAGGGCACGGTGGCTGATCACCATGATTTAAGCGTATATTACACACCTGGCGTTGGCGCGGTTAGCTCCGAAATCGCTGAGCACCCCGAGCGCGCCAAGGAGTTGACGATCGCCGGTAACACCATTGCTGTGGTTAGTGATGGAACGGCCGTATTAGGACTTGGCAACATCGGCCCTCAAGGCTCACTGCCGGTTATGGAGGGTAAGGCCATGCTCTTTAAGGAGTTGGCTGACGTCAACGCCTTCCCTATTGTGCTGGACGTACACACCGCCGATGAGATTGTGGCCACCATTAAGGCCATTGCTCCCGGTTTTGCCGGAATCAACCTCGAAGATATTGCTGCACCAATTTGTTTTGACGTCGAAGATCGCCTTAAAGCCGAGCTCGATATCCCGGTTATGCACGATGATCAGCATGGCACGGCCGTTGTAGTACTGGCTGGCCTGATTAATGCTACCAAGGTGACTAATCGCAGTCTCAATGACTCGACGATTGTTATTATCGGTGCCGGAGCCGCCGGCAGTGCCGTAGCTCGCCTAATCGCCCGCTTCGCTCCTGAATCCGAGATTCTGGTGGTAGATCGCCACGGTATCGTCGCCAGTAGCCGGACCGATATGGATCCCTACAAGACTAAGCTAGCCGAGGTCACCAACAAGAACAATCGTACCGGTAGCATGCAGGACGCCCTTAAGGGGGCCGACATCATTATTGGCCTCAGCCAAGCGAATCTGCTAACAGCTGACGACATTAAAACCATGGCCAAAGATCCAATCGTTTTCGCTCTCTCCAACCCTACGCCAGAGATTATGCCCGACGAAGCTCAAGCTGGTGGTGCGGCCGTAATAGCTACTGGACGTAGTGACTTTGCGAACCAGATTAACAATGTACTAGTATTCCCTGGCATCTTTAGAGGTGCGCTGGACGCCGGTGTACCGACGATTACTGATGATATGAAGTTAGCCGCCGCCGAAGCCCTAGCTGCGCTGGTAGAGTCTCCTGACGCCGAACATATTATTCCCGACGTCCTCGATAAGCGCGTTGTCCCGGCCATCGCCGCCGCCATCCACAATTAAATAACTGCACCCCGCAAGGTTAAGGACTTAATTTGCATCATGGATATCATTTTGGATATCCATTTAGATATCTAAAATGATATCTGCAGTATAAAAACAAAGTGCCACACCTTACGATGCGGCACATTTGCTACTACTTAAAAGTAGTTTCCTAACTAGAAGCTTACAAAGGTTGCCGTCTTCGCCTTAGTTGTTTGATCCTTGATGTACTGATCAACATCTACACCCTTAATCAAGATATGTGAAGCTTTAACCTGATCATCTTTCTTCTCAGTTACCTTGATGATGTGGTAGCCATATTTAGTCTTAACGATTCCACTGGTCTTGCCTACTTCGAGCGCAAAGGCAGCATTTTCGAATTCTGGCACCATCTGACCTTTGCCGAAGAATCCGAGATCACCACCGGCGGCCGCACTGCTATCTTGCGAGTATTTCTTGGCAAGTTCAGTAAAGTCACCACCAGCTTGTACCTGCTTAAGAATATCTTCGGCTTTAGCTTTGGCTTCGGCGTTAGCTGCACCATCGGTACCTAGCTTGGTCTGGAGCTTTTCGCTCGCAATCTGGAACTTCAGCTTCTTCTTAAGATCATTGAGATTCCAACCGTAGTATTTTTTAAGAACTTCGTTCACTTTATCTTTACCGCCAGCCTGCTTGGTAATTGCGTCAACGCGTTCATCAAGCTCTTTATTAGTTACGGTAATCTTATTGGTCTTGATCAATTGCTCGGTAACTACGTCGCTCTTAAGCTGATCGAGCACTTGTTTGCGGAGTTCGAGTAACTTCTTTTTACCTTCGGCAGTATTAAAGTCGATCAACGGCTTACCATCCGAACCAGTCTGACTACGGTAGTACTGCTTGATGCTATTGTAGTCGAATCAGAAACGACCAT
>CAZPDI010000009.1:0-19957 GCA_964585425.1 uncultured Candidatus Saccharibacteria bacterium
ATTAAGGTAGTGGCCGAGAATGGAATAGACTTTTGACCATCAATAATCATACTTACAAAGATGTGCTGATTATTAAGGGTAGTAATGTCTTGCGGCTCAAAGGCGGGTGCGAAGTACGGGCCAACTACCTGGGCGTCACCAGGTCCTACGCGGAAGCTAATCATGGTACCAACGTTACCAAAGACGGCATCACGGACGGTTTCGGGCATTTGGCTAATGTACTGGTTGGCAACCGTTAGGTTCAAGCCGTATTTACGGGCCTCAGAAAGAATCACGGCAAACGAATCGGTAGCAAAGTTCTGGAACTCATCGACGTAGAGGTAGAATGGTCGGCGGGTTTCTTCGGGAATATCGGCGCGACTCATAGCGGCTAGCTGAATCTTGGTTACTAATAGGGCACCGAGAATGGCAGCGTTATCTTCCCCCACCTGGCCGCGGCTGAGGTTAACGATCAGGATTTTACCCTCGTCCATAAGCTGGCGGATATTAAAGGCGCTTTGGGGCTGACCAATAATGTTACGTACCAACGGATTAGCCACAAACGCACCAACCTTATTAAGTACCGGAGCGACGGCTTCGCTGGCAAACTTTTCGTTCCAGCTAGCAAATTCTGATACCCAGAAGTTGCGCACCACCGGGTCTTTAATGTTGGCGATAACCTTTTTGCGGTAGCTTTTTTCGGTGAGCATACGGGTAATGCCGAGCATGGTGCTGTCGGGTGTATCAAGCAGCGCCAAGATGGTGTAGCGCAGGATGTATTCCAGTCGTGGACCCCAGGAGTCGACGAACATGCGCTTAAGTACGCCAACAATTTCCGACGAAATGTGGTTTTTAAGATTCTCGTCAAAAACTTCCATCGGGTTAAAGGCGACTGGGTACATCGTATCGGCCGGGTTCATGTACACTACGTCATTTAAGCGGTGTTCGGGTACGAATTTCATCATGTCGGTAGCATAGTCACCGTGTGGGTCGATGATGGCCAGGCCCTGGTTGTGGTAAATGTCGCTTAAGGTCAGTAATTTAAGCAGGCCAGATTTACCGGCGCCAGTTTGCCCGATAATGTAGAGGTGTCGTCCCCTATCTTTACGCTTGATGCCAAACTTTTGATTGGCGCCACGGAAGTTGGTAAGACCAAAGAGCGAAACTTCTGTCGGCTCAGTAACCACCTCGCTTGGTAGGTTAGATGGCGGCTCGCTGGTTTTGCTGGTGGTCCAGACCATGTTAGGGGTCTCAACCGAGGTGTGTGGCAAGTGATACAGGCTGGCGAGTTCTTCGATGTTGAGGATGTGTCCCCCATCCATAAACAGTCGGGCCTGATAATCGTGCAAAAAGTCTTCGCCGTCATGATATTTGCTAGCCGTAAAACCATTAAGGTTAGTGGTATTAAACTGTTTGAAGCCACCAACGATAGCTTGCAAACGTTGGCGCGCCAGATCTTGATCGGGGCCAATATAGGCAATACGAACTTTAACGCCATAGCCAAGCTTGGTGATCTTTTCTTCTACGGCTTTGGTGATGGCGCTTTGGCCAACCGACTCTTCTTTCTTTTCGTCCTTCTTCTCTTCTTTCTTGGCCTCGGCGGCTGGGCGGAAGATAGAATCTAGCAGGGTGCGGAGTACATACATAGGCAGCTCTATAAAGGCGTCGAGTACGGTGGTGTAGACTGGTGCAGCTTTGCCACCGCCTTTAAGATTTTCGATAAAGGCCATACCTTTGTCTTGCCAAGAGTCATCAATTGGTCGGGCCAAGACTTGTATCCACATTTCTCCACCCTGCTCCTCGATTTTGGCCAAGACGGCCGTAATACCGGCCAGCGGATCGACCTCGAAGCTCTGGAAGGTCTTAATAGGTAGTACATCAGGTTTGGTGAGGTGGAGCTCGGTACCATATACTACCCTGCTCCCTAGCTCTACGTGGGCATAATCATGTTCGACTTCGCGGATGTGCACGGTTGGGTATTGAGCATACACCTGCCCCTCAACAAAGTCCTTGAGGTGTTTTGGGGTCCAGACATAGAACTTGATTTGGTTGCCGACAGACACGACCTCGAAGCTAATGTGCTCCTGGAGTACCCCTTCGCGTATAAGATCTGACTTGGGGCGTAAAATACCGTGCAAGCTGGCAAACATTTGTTCGGCCGACAGCTCTTTTTTGTCGTTATCTTTAGGCACCTCAATAAGTAACAGCACATGCTCGGTGTCTTCTACCCAGGCGGTTTTGCGACGATTTTGCCATATGAGGTAACCCAGGATGGCAACAATAACCACCCATCCATACAGTTTAAAGAGGATGAGGCCTAGTAAACCAAAGAGTGCGGTAAGTATCTCCACCCTCGCTCCTCGTTTACGCTTGTGGTTCTTTTAGGGTGTAGGTAGCCTTAGCTACGCGTACGAATTGATTCTTTTCTTGCAGATTAAGAACAATTGTGGTGGTACGGACTTGGCGCTTAACGAGCACGCGCTTGATGATCTCGTCTTTATGTAGTGGTGCCTCGTGCTTAAGTACCTCGGCAATAATGTCGGCTACCGTACCTGGCGTGTAACCCCATTCGGCCAGTGCGTAAATACCGCGACCAATGAGGATAAAGCGCTTGTCTTTAATAAGCTCGTTATGTACGGCCTGCACGGTGACGTCGCGACGGCGGAAGTTACTGTTCTTGATGCGATCGGCAATTTCTGTAAAGTGCAGTGGTTTGCCATGGCCAACGAGCACCAGATAGGCTTTGTCGCGGATACTCTTGGGGTTGACCTGTGGCCAGCTCAGCAGACCCCAGTGTTTTTCGAGGTTTGCCAGTTGCTTGTTGGCTTGAGCTAGCGATTGCAGCTCTTCGGTATTAAGCTCCAGCTCAGCTAGTTTTTTGTGGAGATCTTGTAATCGTACTGGCTTACCAACTTCGCGAACGGTTTTGGTGATAGTCTTGAGGAGCTCATGAACTTTTTTGGCGTCGTACTTACTGCTTAGCGCAAACACGGCACGCGTGTTGTCGTCTTCGTTAACTACGGTAATGTCTGGCGATAAGCTGGCTAGGAACATAACATAGGCTTGATCGCCGGCTTCTTTGGCGCCCAATGCTTTGGCTACATCTGCGGCGGTAGCTACGCCACCGTGAGCTTCGACGATTTCGGTAATGGCGGCATTAGCCGTTTTGAGCTCTTCGCTTTTGCTGGCAGCTAATTTTTGCAGCGTCGACTTCTCGATTTGGCGTACGCGTTCTCGAGTAATATCAAAGGTTTGGCCAATTTTTTCGAGCGTCTGACGCTTTGCTAAATCAAAACCAAAGCGCTTAGCAATAACTTGGCGGTCGCGGTCGCGTTTGAGCTCGGCTAGGATGGCTTGGCTGACGGCACGATAGTCTAAATTTTTCTGGTTAGTCATGAGTCCTCTTATCTGTAACGTTTCTTGCAAGAATTATAAAACATACACTGTGCAGTGTCAATACTTTCCCTCATACCCCTTACGTTTATTATCCTACTTCCCCACCAGAAGTCAATATCATATATAAAGACAATCCCCGCTCGCCAGACGGGTCATCTCATGACTTATCGGTCCGGCGAACAGGGTTATTGATGATTATGGTTGGCTCATGGAGCTTGAGGAGGGCGTGGAGCGCAAAGAAGGTGCCGTTGCAACTGCCGATGAGGTGTCGCTTAACCATCTTGGTGAGAACTTGATCCGTATAGATCATGGGGATGTCCGTGCCCCTGCATATCTCGTGGCTTGCAGTTTGGGAGCTCATAGTTGCCCTCGATCTCCAAATGGGTTAGATAGAGCTGCAGTTATTTTGACGATCTATCAAGGCGCTGTCAACCAGTTGCGGTATCATCACCTCCTAAAAATCCGGTTTAACAATGTTATAACATTGTTAAACTTATCGTAAAAGAGAATCCCCGCTCGCCAGGCGAGGATCTTAATCCAAATCGTCTGACTGCGAGGCGATGATGTACCAGATCAGGGCGTGGCCCGGACCTAGTACGTTGGTTTGGCTGGTGACGTGGCCATTTTGCATTGCCCAGTCTCGAAAACGCAAAACTTTTGTAAGAGGTTGACGCGACTTTTGTGTAATCATCTCGATGGTCATGGGACCGCCAAAGTCCTCCATCACCTTCAAGATTCTCCAGTGGGTGCGATTCCGCACACGGATCATGGTCAAGCCTCCTCTACATAGAGATAGTACATAATACTACCTATGCCAAACCGACGAAGATTGTTGGTGGCGTTAAGGCTCGTCAACGCCTTGTCTACTTCATCGAGCGGCAGACCTGATTCTTCACTCAGCGCCTGTGCAGTTTGAGGAATTGCGGTGTGATTCTTGAACACCTCGATGATCCGTTGACGCGGTGTTCGCCTGCGAAATACCCGAAGAAAGAACATGGTGCGTCCATTTCGTGAGCGGATTTGGATTGTTTCTACTTTACCAGATGATGACGCCGAGTCAATTATTTCTGCGTAAAGGTATACTCCATATAGTTATGCCAGATTGGGGCGGCCCCAGTGATGCCATCCACGCCGTTACCCATGGGATGATTGTCGTTATTGCCTACCCAAACAACAGTGACGGTATCTTTGCTAAAGCCAGCCGTCCAGTTGTCGCGGAAATCGTTGGTGGTGCCGGTTTTTACCGCCGTGAATTGGCTGGTTTTGAGGGGTGAGTTTGGCCCAAAGATTTCTTTACGGGTGTCATTGTCGCTCAGGATGCTGGTGAGGGTGGCCACGGCATTGCGGTCGACGACTTGCTCGGTTGGTTGTTTGTAGGGCACGGTAATGTCTTTACCGTAGCGGTCTTTAACTTCCAGGATGGAACGCGGTTGTGATTTTATCCCACCACGCGCGAAGGTGCCATACACGGCAGCCATATCTATCATTTTAACTTCCCCGCCACCAAGCACGAGGCTGGCACCATAGCGTTCGGGCTGATTAAGGGTGGTAATGCCCAGCTTGTGAGCCACATCCAGCGCGCCCTGGAGGCCTACGAATTGCATAACGTGGACAGCAGGGATATTTAGCGAGTTCGAAAGCGCGCGCCGCAGCGTGACTTTACCGCGGAATTTAAGATCATAGTTTTGTGGTTCGTAAGCTGTGCCGTCGGTTTGAGGAATTCTCAGTGGTGCGTCCTCGACCTCGGTTTTGTCGGTCCAGCCTTTTTGGAATGCCGCCAAATAAACCAGCGGCTTAAAGCTTGATCCTGGCTGGCGTTGGGCCGTCGTAACGTTAACCGTACCAAATTGTGGATTGTAATAATCCACGCTGCCCACCATGGCTAAAATGTCTCCAGAGGTTGGATTGGTGGAAATGAGTGCCCCATTACTTACGTCGCGACTCGATAAGTTGGCGACTTGCTCGCTCACCAGGCGTTGCGCTACGTCTTGTTTATTCACGTCCAGCGTGGTTTTGACGGTGAGGCCACCATGATCCACTAGGTCATCTCCATACATGTTGCGTAGCTGGTTGAGGACGTAAAACACAAAGTGCGGCGCTTTAATATTGCGTTGACGCGATTGAATTTTGGGCTGTTCGGCGCGTGCTTCGTCAAATTGTTCTTGCGTAATAAAGTCATTTTCCTTCATTTTGCCGAGCACGTAATTACGGCGTTCCAGAGCAGCCTGGCGATTAACGATTGGATCAAAGCGGCTCGGCCCCAGGGGTAGGCCGGCTAGTAGGGCTGACTCACCAATGGTCAGTTCGGTGGCCGGTTTGCCAAAGTATTGCTGCGAAGCCTGATCGATACCGTAGGCATTACCGCCGTAATAAATGCCATTAAGGTACATGCCCATAATCTCTTGTTTGTTATAGCGTCGCTCCAGCTCGGTAGCCAGTACCACCTCCTGGGCTTTGCGTAGCACGCTGCGAGTCGGTTCTAGGATGGTGCTCTTAATGAGCTGCTGAGTAATGGTTGACCCGCCCTCGGCAGTACGTCCCGCGGTGGCGTTTTTATAGAGAGCTCGACTCATGCCGCGCCACGAAACACCCGAATGCTTAAAAAACTCTGGATCTTCGGCAGCCAGGGTCGCAAAAATCATTTTCTCTGGAATCTTATCGTAGGCAATAATGGTTCGACTCGACGAGTCACTGCTCTGATAGAGCGTGGTGTTGTTGCGATCAACAATGGTAATGCCGGTACTTTTGTTGTTAAGCAGAACGCTCGGGCTGGCTAAATCGGCACCATGGATGGTGAGGGTGGCCGCATAAAAGATCCCGGCTGAGGCAATAATGGCAGCCCCCAGGGCACACAGAATCACGACCCCTGCTTTGGCGACATCTCTAAAATGCAAGTGGCGTCCGATATGATCAAATAGATTCACCAGGTCTTCGCCCAAGGCTCGCAAATAGGCACGAAGTTTCTTCATGACTACTTCTTCTTTTTAGGCGCGGCTTTTTTCTTGGCGGGCGCTTTCTTTTTGCTAAACTTTTTACGATCTGGGGTTGCAGCCAGAAGCTCCTGGCACTCCTTAAGTGTCAGCTTAGCCGGTTCTTTATCTTTAGGAATCTTGGCGTTCTTGGTGCCGTCGGTAATATACGGGCCGTACCGACCATTAAGTACGCTTATCCCCTCTTTCTCAAAGGTCTGGATGTGTTTGGCGGCGTCGGCGGCACGCTTTTCGGCGATGAATTTGCGGGCCGTGGCTTCGTCGATGGTATGCGGATCTTCTGGCTTGATGCTTACATAGGTCTTTCCGATTTGGACATACGGACCAAAGCGTCCAATATTGGCTTTAATCTCCTCGCCTTCTTCGGTAGTTCCAACGATGCGTGGCAGCTGGAACATCTTAAGGGCTTGTTCGAGCGTCACGGTGTCGATGGTGGCGCCGGCTGGCATGGGCGCAAAGACCGGTTTAACCTCGTCAGTCGCTTCGCCAATCTGGAGCATCGGCCCAAACCGACCAAAACGCGCGTAGATTGGGCGGCCACTTTTTTCGTCGGTCCCGATTTGGCGAGCCTGAGCTACTTCGCTGCGATCAATGTCGGCCGCGGCCAAGACGTCTTTGTGGAAAGGTTTATAAAAATCATGCAGCACCTTGGTCCACTTTTGCTTGCCATCGGCTATGGTATCAAAGTCAGCCTCAACTTTGGCCGTAAAATCAAAATCAATAACCTCGGGAAAATGCTTTACGAGAAAGTCGGTGACGATGTCGGCAGCAGCGGTCGGCACGAGCTTGCCTTTATCGGCACCAGTAATAGACGTGGTAGTTTCTTCGCTAATCGCATCGTTTTGGAGCGTGAGGGTGGTGGTTTGGCGTTCTACGCCCTCAACATCACGTTTTTCGATGTAGCCACGATCTTGAATGGTACTAATTGTTGGCGCGTAGGTGCTTGGTCGACCGATACCCAAATCCTCGAGAGCCTTAACCAGGCTGGCTTCGGTGTAACGGGCGCTGCCACGACTAAAGGTTTGAGTGGCCAGAATTTGATTGTAGGTCAGCTCCTCACCGACCTCGACCTTAGGCACGATGCTGTCTTCGCCGCTACGACCGGTAACCTTCATAAAGCCGTCAAACACCAAGACTTCACCTTCGGACTTGAACTCGGCTGCTTTATTATCTGTTGTTATGGTTACAACAGTCTTTTCGAGCTTGGCTGGTACCATTTGGCTGGCCATAGTTCGCTGCCAAATTAGTCGATAGAGTTTACGTTGGGCGTCATCCATGCCGGCTTCGGTTTTGGTAACATCTGTTGGTCGAATCGCTTCGTGAGCTTCTTGAGCGCCAGCTTTCTTGGTCTTAAAGGTGCGTGCTTGGTAGTACGTTTCGCCATATTGACTAATAATGTAGTCTTTCATGGCACCCAGGGCGATGGGGCTCAAGTTGAGCGAATCAGTACGCATGTAGGTTATATGACCAGCTTCGTAAAGACGTTGGGCAAGCATCATGGTGGTTTTGGGGCTAAAGCCAATGCGGCGACTAGCCTCTTGCTGCATGCTGGAGGTGGTAAATGGGGCGCCTGGATTGCGTGTACCCGGTTTAGTGGCGATGTCTGCTACCGTGAATTTGCTCGTAGCTAACTGCTCGAGTGTTTTCTGGGCACTCTCTTTATCCTTAACTTTCTCAGTGCCTTCTGCTGGTAATGCTTCGTTGCCCTGAGTCATAAACTCAGCAGTCAGCTTATAACTTTCTTCGGCGGTAAAGTCTTTAATCTCGCGTTCGCGCTCTACAATAAGGCGCACGGCCACACTTTGCACGCGGCCTGCACTAAGGCCAGGTCGCACCTTGCGCCATAGTACCGGGCTCAGCTCATAACCAACTAAGCGATCGAGGATACGGCGGGCTTGTTGGGCATCTACCAGTTTCTCATCGATGTCTCGAGGATTATCAATTGCCGCTAAAATAGCTGGTTTGGTAATTTCGTGGAAGACGATACGTTTACTCTCGCCCTTTTTAAGCCCTAGCGCTTGCTCTAGGTGCCAGGCGATGGCTTCTCCTTCGCGGTCTTCATCGGATGCCAGCCAAACGGTGTCAGCGGCCTTAGCTTGCTTCTTAAGCTCACTAACGATCTTCTTTTTATCACTACTTACTTCATAATTTGGTGCAAAATCGTGCTCGATATCGACGCTCATACCCTTTTTAGGCAGATCACGAATATGGCCCATGCTACTGGTTACCATATAATCGCTGCCTAAATAGCCCGCAATGGTGCGAGCTTTGGCCGGACTCTCAACTATTACTAAATGTTTAGCCATATATAAATGATATCACCCGCGCTACATTACAGCACCGCTTTAATTCGCGCAAGTGGTCTTATTTATTTTTTAACCTGTGTCTACAATGTATATACAAAATGTAAAAATGTATCTACATTGTAGACACTTACCTAAAATGTACAGAGCCCCCGCAAGGAGGCCCTGCGAGGGCATGGTGTGATTATGTTCGAGTCGTCAATTGGCCATTGTCGTAGTAGAGATTCGCGAGATTGGTGATTCCGGAAATCTCGACTGCTATAACTTCCTCAATCGAGATCCGTAGTTGATCTGCCACGTTGTGGTAGTCGAGTGCCTCGCTGTACAGCTTATGTAGGACGATTCGCTCTTGCTCGTTGGCGAGCTGTTGAACCAGATCAAACAGATCAAGGTGGTCAAGATCCAGTATTGCATCCTCAAGTTCTGCTACTTGTGTGGCTTCGGTCTCGATCACTTTCTGCAACAAACGAGCCTCATCAATCCGACTAGCCCGGATAATCGCTAGCGTGACCATTTGCCGTGCTTCGGTTTGATTAAGGATTATGGCTACCTGCTCCGATGTGATGCCGAGAACCTCGCCCAGCTCTTGAAGTTCATGGTTTGATGCGGGGGTGCTCATAGGTCTGCCTTTCAAACGAGAGAACTGGCTCTACTCTACTACTCCGCAAACTCGATTACAATGTATACTGTATATATGAAGAATATCCGGCGTGTTATAGGCCTGCTTAAAGAATTGCATGGCCGTATTATTTTAATGGTTGCCATTACCACCGTGGTGGGTATTGGTACGCTGGCGGTGCCGTATGCGTTTAAGTTGATTGTCGATGAGGTATCGAAGGCTATCGCCGGGGCAGGAACCGCAGCCATTCCACAGATTGTGCAATTGCTCGTAATGTTGGCCGTAATACAGCTCATTCTTCTTGTTTTTGGATACATTAGCGAGAATGTGCAGGACAATTTACGTCTAGATATCTTCTTTGGCCTCCGCCGGCGCTTGATGGAGCATGCCATGCGGTTATCGCTAGACTATTACGAAACGCATCCGGCAGGTACTATCAGCGACAAGATGACCGACGGCGTGTACAGTTTTGGCATCTGGATGGATGATCTTGCTCAATCCTCGCTATTGCAAATGATCGCCGTGGTGCTGGCACTGACGGTTATTACTGTGGTGAGTCCTCAAGCTGGCGCGATTGCAATTATTGCCGTTGTTAGTAAGGTCACGATTACTACCCGCAAGTTAAAACATGTTGGCGGCCTGCGACGTGAGGGCCGGCGGAGATATTGGTTTTTGCAGGGCATGATGGTAGAAACAATTTCTAATATGGCAACAGTCCGATCTATTAGTAGCGAGCATGGTGTAAATCAACGTTTTGTAAAAATGTACGAGTGGATTCGCGAAATTCGTCATAAGCAGATTATTTTGGAGCGAAGATACAATGCTGCTAACAAGCTATTTGATAGCATTGGTTTAATTTTAGTGCTCGGAATTGTAGCTGCTGGCGCGATTAAGGGTACATACACCATTGGCGATATCTTACTCCTGGCTATTTACTTTACTAATGTAATGAATGCTCTTAATCCCTTGGCTCGGTTTTTTGATAGAACGGCTGACGTCGATTCGGCTGCAGAAGGCATAGTTGAATTGTTGGATGTTAAGCCAACGGTGGTTGATCGGGATGATGCTACCAAGCTTAAAACGCTGGAGAGCATTGAGTTTAAGTCGGTTGGCTTTCACTACCCCAATCATACTAATAAGGTGCTCGATAACATTAGTTTTGCAATACACGGCGACAAGACGGTCGCCCTGGTTGGGCCGAGCGGTACTGGCAAAACTACCATCACCAAGCTGTTGATGAGATATTACGAGCCAACCAGCGGCCAGATTTTAGTGAACGGTAACGATATTAGCACCTATACGGCCGATAGCTTGCGTAGTCATTTTGGCGTCGTTATGCAAGATGTAGCACTGTTTAATGCTGACCTAGAAGAGAACCTTAAGTTGGCTCGACCCGAAGCGACACGGACTGAGCTGGAGGATGCGGTAGATAATTCCTATTTACGAGAATTTATTAATAATCTGCCAGAGGGCTATGCGACACAGGTTGGCGAGCGTGGTATTAAGCTGAGCGGTGGTCAAAAACAGCGAGTTGCGATCGCTCGCGCCATGCTACGTCACCCACAATTGATTGTTTTGGACGAAGCCACTATCGCCCTAGATAGCGAAAGCGAGAAGGCTGTGCAGGCTGGTTTGGCAAAACTCATGCAAGGCCGCATGGCCGTGATTATTGCTCATCGTCTCTCCACGGTGCAGCATGCCGACGAGATCATCGTTATTAAGCGGGGCAAGATCATGGAGCGTGGTAATCACGACCACCTCATTGGCAAAGATGGTCTCTACGCCAAACTCTATAATATGCAGGGCAAACTATAACTAAAAAACTCCCCGAGGGGAGTTTTTTATGTAAGGTTCAGAATGTGCGCTACGGCGCTGGCGAGCCTTCAATATATTTATCTTACTACAAATTATCGAAATATTTCAATCACTTGCTTATCTTTAGATACATACAATAGGCGTTTTACAGATTTAATCATTCTAAACTGAGTCTCGACTTCTCTTTTCATTCTTGCTGGGTGCATTCTTGATCTGCTTGCATCGATAATGACGTTTGGAGATTGATGCCAAGCGTACTTAAGTTGGCGTTCGATATTGTTCTTGCCTGTACCCTGAGGGCTTTTGAGTTCCCATTGCACACCGTTAATCAAGAAGTCTGCGCTGCTATGAGTATCCGCTGGTATAAACTCAATATCAGTTTGGAGGTGTAGAGCCAAAATGTTAGCTACATTTATTTCGTGCTGCCGGGGCTTTGATTTAATACCCGCCGGAATAATAATCTTTCCAACTTTAGGACTCATCGAGTGGTCCAGTTTCCGGCTCCGAGGTTATAAACTTTGCCAGATATTTCCATGAGCGTAATGATATTGGCGAACTCGCTGGCACTCATGCCGGTCCGGGCAATGAGCTCCTCGCTCTGCGTGATCCCTTCTTTTAAGAGATCGAGTATCATCCCCTCTTCTTTACTATCGGCTTTGACGGGTTTTTGGAGGATTCTCGATTCAAAGCCCATGGCGGCTAGCACATCACTGCCACTGGTCACGAGCGTGGCTCCGGTTTTGATCAGGTTATTGGTGCCAGCGCTACGCATGCTATTAATATTGCCAGGAACAGCCATCACAAGTTTATTCTCATTGCGCGCAAACGTAGCCGTGTGCTGGGTACCACTCTTAACCCCCGCTTCGGTGACGAGTACCCCGTCGCTTAGGCCAGCTACGATTCGATTACGAGCCACAAAATTCTGCTTATAAGCTTCGGTTCCGGCTGGATACTCGCTGATGATTACGCCATCATATTTAAGAATCTGCTTAGCCAGCTCGCGATTTTCGGCTGGATAAATTGCATCCATTCCCCTGGCCTGCACGGCAATAGTCGGCATACCTAGATCTACGGCTGCTTTATGGGCCTTAGCGTCGGTGCCAAGCGCTAAGCCGCTGACGATAATAACACCGGCTGCGGCTAGCTCGGTACCGAGTTTATACGTTACCTCGTCACCATAAATAGACGGCGACCTGGAGCCGATAATGGCCACATATTGCCTACCTGGCATATCTAGTAGGGCATGGTTTCCAACCGAGAAAAGCTGCTGTGGTGGGCTGCTAATTTCACGTAGTCTCTGTGGATAACCTTGAGCGTTTTGCTTGATTTTGTGGATATTCATTATAAAAAGTATTGACATTAATGACATGGTGTGCTAATATACTCCAGTACTGATTAGCAGTACTTCAACTGTACCAACCAAATCTTAAAAACTTCTTAAAGCTAATCTGCTTGGCACGCACCTGAATGCACCCTCCTTTAGGCCAGTGACGAGCAGATTAGCCCCTTGGATACCCGGCCTCTTACTATTGCAGGTCGCGAAAATGCCAATGCGCGCACGGTATCGAAGGGTGTAATAAAACACCGAGTAACCACCTGCTCGGTGTTTTATTTTATGCAAAAGTGGGTATAATGAGGTCATCCGAACTCTCGACTCGAGGTATCTCACATGACGCGTTACACACCGCCCAGCGGTAAGTCTCTGCACCGCAACGATCCTGCATCTGATGAGCCGGCGAACGCAAAGCTCTGGCGATATCTGCACGTCGGTGCATCCGCCCTTATTGCCCTGGTGGCAATAAGTTCTTTGGCTGTCATCTCGCCGGGTCAAGACTTTGCGTGGTGGGCATATGGGCTCTTTGGTCTTGGCTGCATCACGGACTTGATCTTCTGGAACCAATGGCGTTTGTGTCTGCAGCACGTTGATGATGCACCCTCTGACCTTTCAAGGTTTGGGGCTGTCATTGTGCTTTTCTGTGCCGTTTACGGGTTCGTCGCTGCAATAGCGCTACTGATGTAGTTGTCCCGTCAAGGCGTTCTGAGAGGAACCGCTTTGGCGGGACCTTTCATTTTATGTGGGTTTAACATTGTTATAACAATGTTAAATTAAGTTTTGAGGAGAGCAGAAGCTCCCTGCTTATTCAGCTAAGAGATGTTTAGAGTACTCTTCAGGGTTTTCGAGATATTGGGTAAGTTCGTTTATGGCTTCGGTTATAAGCGCAGAAAGTTGAGCTTGCTCGTCCTTAGTAAAAGGAGAGAGTACAAACTTGTCGGTCGGAATCGGATTTTTGAGCGTTTCGTTACCAACGCCGATGCGGAAGCGTATAAAAGCGTCGTCTAGGTGCTGTATGAGCGATTTGAGGCCATTATGACCGCCGGAGCCACCTCCGTGACGTACACGTAGCTTACCGAACGCTAAATCGATGTCATCGTAGATAATTACGATGTCGCTGGGATCTACTTTATAAAAAGCGGCAACAGCTTGGACTGCTTCCCCACTCAAGTTCATATAGGTCTGTGGCTTTACGAGCAACGCTTTATGGCCAGCTACCTGGATCTCTGAAACTTCACTTTT
The DNA here is from genome assembly GCA_964585425.1 of uncultured Candidatus Saccharibacteria bacterium. GTDB lineage: Bacteria > Patescibacteriota > Saccharimonadia > UBA4664 > CAYXHD01 > CAYXHD01. The sequence goes on from CAZPDI010000009.1 coordinate 13,678, forward strand.
AAGCTTCTTCTCGTGCTTCCAGTCGGAACTTAGCGCATCAAGCACCATAAACCCAACATTGTGACGAGTTTTTGCGTATTCTGCCCCAGGATTTCCTAGGCCGACGATGAGCTTCATTAGTCCTGCCAATCTGCCTTTTGTTTATGCTTATCTTTAAATGTAAAGCGAATAGCCGTACCTGTAAAGTCGTAGCTCTTGCGCATCTCGTTTTCTAGGTAGCGTTTATAGCTCCAGTGCAAGAACTCGATGTGTGAGCCAAACAGCAGGAAGGTCGGCGGATTACCGTCGATTTGGGTGATGTAGTTCAGTTTAGGATGGCGATTTTTAAGGCCGGCCGGTGGATGAGCCAACGCTTTAGCACGCAGCCAGGTATTGAGCTCGGTAGTAGGAATCTGACGGTTGCGACGCTCGGCAATCTCTAGGGTAAGTTCAAACAGTTTGGTGACGTTCAGGCCTTGGGTTGCCGAGGTAAAGACTACCGGCGCCCAGGTAAGGAAGTCGAATTCGCGGTACAAGCGACGTAAGATTTTAGCCTGAGTTTTGTCTTCGGCATCAACCGTGTCCCATTTATTGACGACGATAATCATGCCCTTGGCGGCTTCCATGATCTGGCCGGCGATGTGCAGATCCTGGCTGGTGCCGAGTTCGGTGGCATCGAGCACTAAGATGCAGATATCCGAGCTGTTGGCGGCGGCTAACGTACGATAACTACTGAACTTCTCTATCCCCTGTTCGATCTTGCCGCGTCGACGCAAGCCGGCCGTATCGCTGATGATAATTTTGCGGCCATGATACATAACATCGGCTTCATTCACGTCACGGGTAGTACCTTGAATCGAGCTGACGATAGCTTTTTGCTTACCAACCATGCTGTTGAGTAGACTCGATTTACCGACGTTTGGGCGACCCAGCAGAGCCACGCGAATACTATTATCGGGCTTCTTCTTGGCGGTTTTTTTAGGGAGCTCGTTGACGATGGCATCTAATAAGTCACCAGTACCAGTACCATGTATTGAGGAAACTTCGATAGGCTCACCGAGCCCCAGGCGGATAAAGTCGTCGGCTACCCCACGTTGCGCCGTATCGGCCTTGGTAAGGGCCAGCAGCACTTTCTTGCCTGTTTTGAGGGCTAGTTTGGCGGCCCGACGATCCTCGTCGGTGATCATAACGCCGGCATCGGCAGCCAGAACAATCAGGTCGGCCGTGGCGGCTACTTCTTGGATTTGATCGATAATGTCGGCTTCTAGTTCGTTGGTAGCTTTCGTCAGACCAGCGGTATCAGCGAGCAGGAATGGCACATCGTTCCAGATCATCTCGTGTTGATTGGTGTCGCGAGTAGTGCCCGGTGAGTCGTGCATAACTGCTTGGCGACGACCAATAAGCCTGTTAAACAGGGTAGATTTGCCAACATTGGCGCGGCCGATGATTGCGACGATCGGGAGCATAGGTTTTCCTAATTAATTAGTAGTGTGCCAGGTAATGTTGTTGGTCAGCCAGTCCAGCAAGCGAGCAGTCTCGCCAAAACGATCTCGGCTACCCAGCATGACGGTGATTACCTCGTGGCCGTTGATGACGCTGCGGGTAACCAGGCATTCGCCGGCAGCTGGAGTATAACCGGTCTTGAGGCCAATTACTCGGACGCCGTCCAGTAGATCGTTGGTCGTACTCAGGGTATAGACTCTCCCCTGCTCGCTGGTGATCTTCATGGTTTTGGTGGCGGTCAGCTCGCTAAAGAGCTTGTTGTACAAACCGAGGCGCGCTAGCGTGGCTAAATCGGTGGCACTGGATTGGTTTCCGGCATCCTGTAAGCCACTGGCGCTGGCAAAGGTGGTATTGCGTAGACCCCACTCCTTGGCAATGGTATTCATTTTACCATAAAACTTCTCTTTTGTCCCGCTATCGTAGATTGCTAGGGTATCGGCCGCGTCATTATCTGACGGAATCAAGCTGGCAGCTACTAAATCTTTAACGGTCAGGGTGTCGCCCGTGACTAATTTTGCTATCACTTCTCCAGGTTTGTAGCCGCTGAGCGCTGGTATGGTGATCTTGTCGCTCGGGTCATGATCTTTTAGTACGGCCAGAACGGTCATTATCTTGGTTAACGAAGCAATCGGGCGGGTTTGATCGCTATTTTTCGCATATAAAACCGTGCCAGTGGTGGCATCTACTGCCAAAACCGACCCGGCCGCTAATTGCAAATTCGTCGCATTAGTTACGATGGGTACGTTTGAGTTAGTTGCCACCTCGGCTTGTCGGGCGACAACAGGTTTCTGGCTGTCTACAAGATTTGCCGGTGCCTTAAGGCCGAGTGCCGTTATGAGCGCAATGGCGATTAAGGTGAGATTCATACCACCTCTCCGGCAGTAATTTCTTTATATTCTCCTGGCTTTAAGGTTCCAAGGGACAGTTTACCGATCTTGCTGCGGTGTAACCGCGTCAGTTCGTAACCAAGTTTTTCAAAGGTGCGGCGTATCTGTCGGTTCCGACCCTCATGAATTTTGATGACCCAGTCTCGACCTTTACCATGTATTTCGAGCTTGCTGAGGCCATCCTCGAGCTGTACGCCCGCCTGGAGCTGCTGGAGGTCTTGTGGGCGCAGCACGCGCGGCAGCTGTGCTTCATACTGCTTAACGACTTGGTGTGACGGATGAGTAACAGATTGGATAAGATCGCCGTCATTACTCATAATCAATAAGCCGGACGTATCCTTGTCTAGTCGACCGACATAGGTTAGGTGCTGAAGGTTATCTGGTAATAAGCTATAAACAGTCGGAACATTACCCTGCTGCATCTTACTGCAAATGGTTTTTATCGGCTTATTAAGCATAATGGTGGTAGTTTTTTGCTGCTTGAGTGGTGCACCATCGAGTTCAATTACATCTGACTCATTAAATTGTTGCCCTACTTCGGGCAGTTTGCCATTAACAATTACGCGGCCGTTGGCAATAGCCTGGTCTGCACTGCGTCGACTGAGCTCGGTATGCTTAGCTAGGTGTTGATTGAGGCGCATCGGGTTGTGCCGGTGGTGTTACAGGTTCTGCAGGTTCAACCGGCTGTTGATTCAGTACCGGACTCTCAGGTGTTATTGTGGCTCCTTGAGCGGCGGCTGCACCGTCGGCCAGGGTTTGATTTACGGCAGCAGCCAGATCGTCGAGGCTGACTTGGGATTTAACGAAGTAGCGGTTTACGCCCAATGACTCACCACGCTTGCGATAATCATCCTGGCCAAGAGCCGTCATCATAATGATGCAGGTGTGCTCTGTTTGTGGAGTTTGGCGGAGCATGTCGAGGACGTCAAAGCCGTCGATTTTTGGCATCATGGCATCAAGGATAATTAGGTCAGGTAGTTCTTTGAGGGCGGTGGCTAGACCGGCTTCGCCATCACTGGCGGTAATAACGGTATGGCCGTCGGCTTCCAGGCGGCTGGAGTAAATAGTTTGCAGGTCAGTATCATCTTCGACGAGTAGGATTTTAGCCATGAAAGTTCCTCGATTTAGTTCTTGTTTATCATATCAAGCATAAGCATCACGCGCAATAACGGCCAGGTTGACAACTTAGTTTTAAACGCGGATATCATTTTAGATATCTATTTGGATATCCGAAATGATATCTATGAATCAAAATGAGTTAGAACCCCTACGCGGTGGGCTGAATCAAAACTTGTTTATCGCGTTCGGCTTTGCTTACTTGCTCGGCGGTGAGTTGTGGCAGGACGAAACCAAAGGTTGATCCTTGCCCCGGCGTACTACTTAACGTTACGTGACCCCCAAAGCTCTCGATCACGCTGCGGCACAAATACAAACCGAGTCCGGTACCGCTCACCGTCTGTGCGGTCTTAGCCACACGATAAAACTTTTCGAATAAATGCGGTTGATCTTCGGCGGCGATTCCCGGTCCGGTGTCGGTCACGTTAAAGCTAACTTCTTGTCCGTTACCTTGGGTGGCCACCGTAATGCCACCGGTTGGCGTGTACTTAATGGCATTCTCGATTAGGTTCATCACTACTTCGCGCAATCGTTCAGGGTTGGCCATGACATACACGGGTTGTTCAATAGTAGCTGTGCCAGCTGGTGCCAGGCCGGCAATACTCAGGCTCAGCTTTTTGCTGGCGGCCACAAACTGCATATCGCTCACCACGCTTTTTACCATATCGGCAATATTTACCGCCTCACGTGGTAATTTTTTGGTGCCATCTTCCATTTTGGTGATCGACAGTAAATCGCGGAATAACGACCCGAGGTGGCCGGTGCTATCGTGGGCCTTTTGCAACAAGGTTCGAGCGCGATCGTCAATGGTGGCAACTTTAGGGTTCATGGCGAGGCTCAAATAGCCTTCGATGGCGGCCACCGGGGTGCGCATTTCGTGCGAGGCGGTACTAATAAACTCGTCCTTTTGGCGTTCGAGCTCCTTTTGCTTGGTGATGTCGCGCATCATCAAGATGCCGCCGCCGGCTTGCCCCTCTTCTGCCGGGATGGCGGTGGCGGTAACGGCTAATTGCACCAGTTTGCCGTCTTTGCTGCTCATAAAGATGTCGTTACTGGCCACGGCCCTGTTGGTGCTTATGGCCTGATGGAGCGGGTCGCTGGCCTGCATACTGCCATCCTGCGCCTTGAGTGATAGTTTTATGGGGGTATGGTAGTCGAGCCCAATAGAGTTGGTGGTGCTCCAGCCGCACATGTAGGCGGCTGCGCTATTCATTAGGGTGATTTGGCCCTGGGCATCAACCACGATCACGCCTTCGTGCATAGCATTAATTAAGGCCTCGGCTTTAAAGCTCTCCTGGTTGAGTTGAGTTTGCAGTTTCTTGGTATCGTCAGTCTTTTTAAGCTCCTTCTTGCCGGCGTCCCGGAAGATGAACTCGATCAGTGCAGCGGCCGCCATAACACCAATGATTTGCGGCAGATGCTCGGTGAGAAAATGCGCATTAAAGCTGGTTCCTGACCAAGATAAGCCCATGACGGCGATGGTGCCGACCGTGGCGCCAATGGTGGCTCGCCGGCCGAATAATCCGGCAACGATGATCACGCCTAGCCACAGGGCAAAGTATGGTGACTCAAAACCACCTGTGCCAATAATGAGTAGGATGATGTTAAGGGTGGATAACAAGGTCATAATGAGCGCCGAAGCATACTCCGAGCGCTTCCTTAGCAAGGTATGACCGATGGCAAAGTACCCTAATGCTAAAAGGCTGGTACCGATTAAGATTTGAGGCGGGACGAGGTTGGTATCGCCGCTATTTAGGAGGTTTACGGTCGACACGATTACGACCAAGGCGTTCGCCACGGCCTCGATGTTAACGAGGGTAGAGTAATTCTGATATCGCGCCACAAAAGTCCTTATGCTTGTGATCTATTATAGTCTTAGTTTGTTTAAGATTTCAATGTATAGTCATGGCTTACGTCACTTGACACTCGAGTGGGTTTTTTTTATCATTGTAGGTAAGAAGTAAGACCTCCTGTGTTGGACTGCCATGTGCGGTCCGTTAAAACAGGGGGCTTTCTTTATGCTTGATAATATCACAAAAGACTGGATCGTCATGCTCATACATTCTACCGAGTGACCAGGCAACAATATCAACTGCTTGAAGCTGTTTTATCTTGTGCGACTCATCAAATGCAATATCTTTAAAAGAATCGCCAATGCCGAGTCTATTTATTGTTTTGAATCTGACTGCAGCGGTATCTTTCTTATCTACAACTATTCGCGATCCTGCATCGTGTTGATTGATAAAACGATGTAAGCCTAGGTAGTATATGCCTATGGCTCTACCAGCTGGTTGGTGTTTATTAACTGCATAATGACGCACGCCAATATTAAGCTTAGTCAAGCTCATGAGAATTCTTTTTCGGGTGGAATTATCTAGCTTAGAGGCGTGAAACTCGCCCCTGAAATGAAACTGTGGTTTAGACTTCCAGACCTTCTTAATAGCTTTTTCTAGTGCTCTTGGATCGTTAGTAGAGACACTAGCGAATATAATATAGTTGCTGTCATTGCCTTCGCTGCCACTTTCGTCGATATATACAATAGCGCATAGTAGTAATTGTACGGTATTTGTTCGGTATAAACCATGCAGATACTTGAGGGAAATGAATATATTTGCTAATATAACGGAGTTCTGTCGAACGAGGCCCTATATCTTCGATATACGGTTCTCACTCAGAAGATATATTTATGTAAACACAAATATATCCTTCTTCGTTCGGCCCTATCGTCTAGCGGTTAGGACGCCGGATTCTCATTCCGGTAACCGGGGTTCGATTCCCCGTAGGGCTACCAATAT
>CAZPDI010000010.1:0-2617 GCA_964585425.1 uncultured Candidatus Saccharibacteria bacterium
CGTGATACTATCCGGCTCCAGGGCGACGAGATCACCAATTGAGTTAATCTTGATATCAAAAGCACGCGCCAATGAACCATCTTCGCGTTTTAAGTGTAGAGAACCTAAATAATCACCCGAGTTATTAAATTTCTTTACAACACTTGCATCACCCGACTGATATCGGTCATCAATAATGTAAATATCGTTGCCACTAACAGCCAAACCCTCGGGATTAAGAATCTGATTATCATTTGATCCGCCAGAGCTAATCTGCGATAGATAGATGCCGGTATTGGTAAAGTGCTGTACACCCTTATTACCGGCAGCGTTAAGTACATACACTGTGTCATCGGCACCAACAGCAATATCGGATGGAGCAGTAAATTGCCCAGGGCCAGTACCAGAAGCTCCCCATTTTGTTACAAAATTTCCTGTTGAATCAAATTTCTGAATCCGCTTTAGGCTCGGATCTGAAACATACACATTATCCCTACTATCAATCGCAATTGCACTCGCCGATTGGAACTGCCCATCACCACTGCCAGCCGATCCCCAAGAGGTCACAAATATCCCACTACTGGTGAACTTTTGAATGCGCCTGGTCGGGCTAGCACCCGCGTCGACTATATAGATATTCCCTTGACTATCAAAAGCTGATTTCCAGGATTTCTGGAATAAGCCATTGCCATTCCCTGCAGCCCCCACCCCTCCAAGAAATGTTGTGCCAGTTGGACCAAACTTTTTAACCGAGTAATCACCACTAAGTGGATCTTTATTCTCAGAAACAAAGTAATTACCGTTGGGATCGATAGAAAAATTGTACCCCTGGCTCACCTGATAAGCCTCAGTGCCCCTACCGACACCCCGGGCTTTTATCAATGCACTAGTCGCAGAAGTATCTGATATGGATGGCAGTTCATAATTGGTAGTGGTCCCAATCTGGAAGCCACGATTTGTTACCCAGTTAGGCGACACACCGTTAATTGATGCCGAACCATTGAGCGTTACTGATTGTTTACTTAAATTAGCAGCCGATAAAGTAACAGCTTGGAGTGATACGCTCGTATCGTTATATACCAATATCCTATCGTTGGCATAATCAGTTATATAAATCTTTCCAGCACTATTAACCGCCATGGAATTAAACTTACTTATCCCTAGTGTCCAGTATGCGACAGTCTGGTTGTCCAAATTAGTTTTTGAGCCGTTATTACCCCCAGTAATAGTTACGACTTCTCCAGATGGAGTAACTGCTAATGCACCAAAACAGCCACCCGCACCTAAGTCCTCATCTTCACCAATTCGTTGACCATAAAGCGTATATGCTCTCCTGTATCCATCCGGCTGGGAACAAACCCACATTCTTCCCGCCCGGTCTACCGCTATACTGCGTGGTAGCGTGCCGACCTGGGTAAGTTTCCTCAGAAGTACACCAGTGGTATCAAAAACCTGGATTCTATCATTATTGAGATCAGCCACATACACATCACCATTTGGGGCAATCGAGATAGCATTCGTCTGAGGAGAGCCATATGATCCACCGCCGCCAAACTGACCATCACCTGTACCGTAACTCCCCCATTTAGTGATAAAATTTCCATCTGAATCAAATTTCTGCACACGCGCACCGTCGTACGCAAACAAATCCCCAGCTTTATCAACCGCCATTGATACCACACCACTTGTAAACTGACCATCACCTGTACCGGTGCCACCAAAGACCGAGATGGCTACATTGCTAGAATTATACTTAGTGATTTTGTTTGCTGGAAAATTAACATAAAAAGAGTCGTCTGGCGCCATAGCCAACGCCGTGGGCCCCTGGAGGCTCTCGCCAAGCCCCTCAGTTATGGTCGCCGCAAGCGTTACCGAACCATTAGCCTGAGCATTACCAGTAAAGATTATTACGCCAATTACCTGGGTGATCATTACTAGGCTTAAAGCCATGAGTGTAGCACTCTGCGCACGTATACCAAGTGCTACCTTCATGGTAGTAACACTCTGTTTTGGCAGAGTCGCAACATTTTGACGAATTATTTTGCGCAATTTTTTCACCTGGTTTAACCTGGGTTTTTGTTCACTAAAATTATACCCTAAAACGGTTGTGCTTTAAAAGGGTTTTTTCAGGTTTATGTAAACCATTTTAGCGTGGGAATGGCCGTTTTTCGGCGACGTGGACGAGACGGAGCAAAATGTTGCGCGACAAATGGCGCCCAGTACGCCTTAAGCCAGCGCTTTTGAGCCACATACATATCTGTTAAACCCCGTTCGGCAAACTCCCGAGCCATAACTCCCCCAGCATGTGGGTATTCTTTGGTGCGAGCATGCGGCGAATTAAAACCGTGAGCATAATGCGAAAGCTCGTGCACAATAGTAGCGTCAATTACGTATTCTGGTACAAATTCATCCTGATACAAACGATTAATGGTAATGATGGAAATTGTCGGATCGTTGGGATCTAACCTAATAGACCCCAAACGAGTTCTAGCTTTACGGCCCCACACAATGCGCACGATGTTCTCCTGTTCGACATCCGCAAAGTAACTGTCCCAGATGTAATCCAAGCGGCCATGTAGCCAGGCATCATCGCGCAGCATAGTCTTCCTCCTGTGGTTTGCGGTGAACACAATAAAAA
>CAZPDI010000010.1:2627-17990 GCA_964585425.1 uncultured Candidatus Saccharibacteria bacterium
TGATCGCCCGTCGGTTGATAATTACTACTCCTGATACCATCGGCGATATGTTGTATTTTTATCAACAATTCTTGTTTACTTTTATCTGTTGGGGCAAATTTACCCGTTACCCCAGTTTCAATATAATCAAGCGTCGTAAGCTGAGGCATGATGCCCGTCATTGACTCCCAGGCTAAGGCATATGTTGCTAGTTGCAGGCTATCTTTAGCTTTTTTATCGGCTTTTTTAGCATCATCCACCTGGCTGGTCTTATAATCTCGGATCTCCACCCCTACATCACCTTCAAAAACGGCATCCATGCGTCCCCTGATGCGCACTTTTACATCAGGGAGTTCAAATTCAAACGGCATTTCCATTCGACTCGGCACTTCACTCTCCTGCTGTTGACGCGCAATAAACGCATCTAGCGTTTTATGAGCTTGCTCCTTACGGCGTTGCTCCTGTCCCTTACTAACAAACCCCTCATTGCGCCATTGGGCATCGAGCGCCTCATGGAGGGCAGCAACATCAACCGTCCCGTTTTGCCGCTGTAAGTAGTAACTATGAATCAATCCATGCATTAATGTACCGTACATTAAGGCAGATTGCGGTGGCTGTGGCACTTCTAGTACATGCAAGTAATAAAAGTTTAAAGGACACATCAGATAATCATCGAGCTGATGAGGCGTTAACGCCAGCCAGTCTCCTTGCATAAAACGTGCGGCGGGAACTACGTGCTGCTTGGGGTTGACCGCAAAATTCTTAGTAAATTGCAGCATCCCCTGGACTCCGGTCTCGGCATGAGCTTCTGGCTCACTGCCTAGTGCCTCGGCGATGAATGGCGAGGGCTTTTTAGCGCGCTTGCCACCATGATCGGCCGACCACGATAGTGTTAAGTGGGTTTTGGCACGAGTTATCGCGACGTACATCAATCGCCGCTCCTCGGCAATATGAGCCGAACCTTCTTCTGGCACATCCTCGGCAATGAGCTCCTGCGGTATACTCAAGCCCTGACGGCGATTAATCGACGGGAACGTACCCGCCACTACATCAATAATAAAGACTCGTTCAAACTCCAATCCCTTGGCGGCATGGGTCGTCAAGATTTGTACCTGATCTGTTGAGGCATCTATCTCGGCCGCAACACTAGTGTCGCCAGCCTGGCGGAGCGTCTCCTCGAGAGCCTGATAGGCCACTACCGATGTATCGCTCGCCACCTTCTCGTACTCCGCAATGCTCGAGAAGAAGCTGGCCACGTTACGAACCCGCTGCTCCAGCTCTGGATGCTCCCTGGCAGCCTCAACCAGCTGATCAAGATATCCCGTATCTTCGGCAAAGGCAAAGAGCAACCTACCGACGCTTAATTCACGGGATGCGGCCCGCCAATCACTTAATTTGGTCATAATTTCCGGTATTTCTAATTTTGACCGTAGCACTTCCTCGAGAGAACTATTTGTTAGTTTTGCTTTGGCCCCATACGTTACCAATAGTTCAATTGGTACATTAAAGGCTGGGCTAGCTAGTAGATGATGCAAGGCAACTGAGTCGGTCGGATCAGTCATCACCTGCAAGAAGTCTCGTAACACCGCCACTTCTGGTCGATCGTATAGGCTTTCATTACCTGTATAGTAATAATCTATTCCTTCGTTCTTGAGCGCCCGAATAACGCCGGCTGCCTGGTTGCGCTTACGTATTAATACCGCCATATCACCAGCGCTCTCACCGGCTCGTATAGCCTTAGCGATTTCTAATGCCACCTGCTCATACTCGTCATCTAACGTCGCGGCTGTGATAAGGCTCGGTTCAGGACCACTCGTCTGACCATGCAACTGCTTATTTATGGCATTGCGTACTTCCAGCCTGTCGGGGTTATTGTGCTGAATAAGCTGATAAGCGGCGTCCAATACTTGCTGCGTTGATCGATAATTTTCGGTCAAAACGATTTGTGCCGTATCCTTATAGGTAGTAGTAAAAGCTAAAATATTGCTAATTGCCGCACCACGGAACTTGTAAATACTCTGGTCGTCATCGCCCACCACCATCAAGTTGCCAGATTCACCCGCAATATATTGAACAAGTTTGTTCTGCGCTACATTAGTATCCTGAAATTCATCAACCAAGATATAGCGATAGCGAGATCTCAGCTCCTGCACAATGTTGGGTCGTTTTTCTAGCAACTCCAGCGGTAAGGCTATCTGATCGGCAAAGTCCATAAGGCCCTGCTTGCGCGTCAGCTCACAATATATTCGATATGCCTGCCCAAGCTCCATGTGCTTTTCGTTATCTAGCCCCTCTAAACCGGCTGCATATGCCAAATACTGAGACGGCGTAATAATTTCCTCTTTAAGCCGACCAAAATAACGCAACAACTCACCCAGCAGGCTATCTGGCTTACCAATGGGCGCAAAATACTCTAGGTTAAACTGATCGAGGTTATCGCGCATAAATACCAGTTGTTGAGCCGTACTCATAACTGTGCCGGCTAACGGCAAACCTATTTCTAGCCCGTATTCGCGCACTATCTGATCGCCAAAGGAATGAAAGGTCATGATATTGGTATCTACCACTCCGTACGGCAGTAGGCTGTCGACGCGCTCCTGCATCTCATGCGCTGCTTTATCGGTAAACGTCAGGGCCAGAATTTGACTAGGCGGAATGCCCCGCTCAAGGATGAGGTAGGCAATTCTGCGCGTTATCACCTGGGTCTTACCGGTTCCGGCGCCAGCTACCACTAATAAAGGCCCCGTATTGTGCTCAACGGCGATGCGCTGCTCTTGATTTAGATCACGTAAATCCATACCCCTCCTTGTAACTCTATTATACAACCTGTTGCCTATCTGAGCCATAAGCGCTATCATAGTGTTACAACAGGAGTTAACCAACATGTCCATGCTCGTACCCTACGCCGCCCAGATTATCCCCCGCGCTCGTCGAGCAACCTCTACCAGCTTTATTTACTGCTATGAACGTGGCTCAGAGATTCAACTCAACCAAGAAGCTTCCGCCGTCACTGTCTATGCCCTCATAGAGACCATTGGCGATATGCACAAAAGCGATGCTGTCTCGGCTTTAATTACCAGCCAACTCGATCATCTCTTCCCTATCCCGGGCAGCGAACAGCCAGTCTTGAGCTTTGAAGAAGCTATCTCAAATATCAATAAAGCTCTCAAGGAGCAGCGTAATACTGCCAAAATAAACGCGGTTATCATCCAAATTGACGGTACCAATGTATCGGTAGTGCATACTGGCAAGGCCGAGGCCCACATGAACCGTGGCCGCAGCTTCGTACGCATCACCGAGAACCTTCCCCAGGCTGTAAGCAATAAAGATCAGGCCGTGTTCTCCGAGGTAGCCAACGGCCAGCTCAAAAGTGGCGATAAGTTGCTCATGGCCACTCCTGGTCTGCTCCATCACATTAGCGTGGATCAAATAAAAAACAGCATCATAGATAACACGCCAGCAGTCAGTGCCGGCAAATTAGCACGGTTTGTAAATAATCAGGCTGACGCGCATCGTGCTGCTGCGGTAATTATAGAAATTGCCGCACCCGAATACCTTACAGAGTTTGCCAGCGGAGGCAATACTACCGTTATCGATATTAGCGCCAAAGAAAGCTTTGGCGAACTCGCAAAAGCCTCAACAGCACCCCTTATTAAGAAGACCAGCCGGAAAGTCGTCGTGCTGGCCACCCGTTTTGGCCATTGGACGATTAGCGTGGCCGTACCCGCCACCAAAAAAGCCACCAAACGTTCTTTTGATGGCATCAAAACTACCTATAAAAAACTACGAACCAAATAGCGTAGCTACATTGAATCTACAGGTTCAATTCCTAGTAATTCGAGCAATACCCTCATTGCTACCTGATATTTCTTGATGACCAATAGCTTCGTTTCGGCCTGCTCCTTGGGCAAATCAAGAATTTTGGCACTCTCATAATAATCATGGAAAGCCTGAGCCCACTCGTGCGCCATAAAGGCCAACTTATGAACCTGATAATCGTCAGCTATCTCCGGTAGTGCCTCTGGTAATCGAATAAGCTCCTTAATCAAGCGGATATCATGCTTATCGAGCTCACCAGGTGTAGCCGCGGGCTGTAAACCGGCAGCTTCGGCCTTCTTAAGCAAAGAATGAGCCCGAGCATAGCTATACATCACATAGTAATATGGATTCTCGTTACTTTGCTCACGTGCCAAATCCAGATCAAAATCCATAGGGCTACTGGCCGAGCGCATGAGTATCAACATACGCGCCACACCCTGACCAACCTGCTCCACCAGATCCTGCACCGTTACAAATTGGCCCAATCGCTTACTCACCTTCACCTCTTTGCCGTCCTTCATAAGGCGCAACCACTGATAACTCGCCATGCGCAGCTCTTTATCTGGATACAAAGCCGTAACGGCGGCTTTTACCGACGGGAATTGTGCAATATGGTCCGGCCCCAACACCTTTATGGCGTAGTCAAAATCACGTTTTCCAAAAATATTGGCATGATACGCGATATCTGGGGCCATATAAGTAGGATCACCGTTACTCTTAATAATTACGCGCTCGGCACGTTCATCACCAAGCTTGCCAGTATTAAGCCACACCGCTCCATCCCGCTCAAATACCAGGTTTAGTTCTTTAAGTTTCTCGATGGTGGCCGCAAAACTTCCATCCTCTAGAACGGTTTTCTCATTAAACCACTCATCAAAGGTGATACCCATGGACTTCACCGCCGGTTCAATATACTCCTTGAGGATGTGAGTAGTAATCAGGGCGCCCAGCTCGTCATCTGATTTTTCCTGAAGATCCGATTTAAACTGTTGGGCTATCTTCTCGATGTATTCACCACGGTACTGACGCTCATCCGTCTCGGGCACAAGGCCAGCCTGCATCTTGATGCTCTCCAGTAGCTTACTGATTTGCGTGCCGGCATTATTAAAGTAATACTCACGCGTAACCTGGTAGCCAGATTCAGCCAAAACATTACTGAGCACGTCACCAATAAATCCACCGCGCGCATTGCCGATAGTAGTTGGTCCCGTTGGATTCGCCGAAATAAACTCTACCTGGGTCTTTTTGTCCTTACCTAGATCATTCTTGGCATAATTGGCGTCAATACCGGATACAGCAGCGCTCCAATAGGCATCGGCTAGAGTGATATTTAGATACCCGGCACCAGCAACACTCACCTGTTTAACAGATTCATTATCAAAGTTGTTGGCTAGCTGTTCTGCTATCTCTCGAGGATTCTTTCCGAGGCGACCAGCCAACTGCAAAGCGATACTTGTGCCAAGGTCACCAAACTGCTCCTCAACTGGCATGAGGTTAACTTGATCAGGACTAACTTCCAGATCAAAGGCGTTTTTAATCAGAACCGACAGTTCCTGGTTGAGCTTTTTAGCTATCATGAAGCTTATTATATCAGATATGACCCTCTTTAAGGTATAATAAGAGCATGAAATTAGTCGCCAAAAACAAGCGCGGAACCTACGATTACGCTATCGACGAACGGATAGTGGCCGGTTTAATGCTCTCCGGGCCAGAGGTTAAGAGTGCCAAGGCTGGCGAAATCAGCCTTAAAGGCAGCTACATTAGCATCCGCGGCGGCGAAGCCTACTTAGTTGGCGCGCATATTCGCAAATATGCCAATAGCTCGGCTGTTGGCGACTACGATCCCACTCGCCCACGTAAGCTGCTCGTCCACAAAAAACAATTGGCCGAAATGATCGCCGCCAAGCACGCCAACGTGCAAACCGTGCCATTGTCCGTGGGCGTCGAACGCGGACTTGTAAAATTGGAAGTTGGACTCGGCCGCGGTCAAAAAAAATACGACAAACGGCAGGTCATTAAAGCCCGCCAAACACTGCGCGATATGGCGCGCGAAATTAAGCACAAAAAATAGCTGCGAAAACTACGACTTTTTTTGTAAAAAAGTGTTGACACTGCTTATGCTTCTAGGCTATTCTTGAAACAGGTGCTGAATAAAAAAGGTACTCAAAACAAAAACAAGCAAAACAATACCCGAGAAACGGCTTCCCAAAGCCGTTTTTCTTTTGCCAAAAAACCAGTTTTTAATTATCGACTTATTTACCTCAGCGCCCGCCCTGCGCACGGCCCGCTCACGTCGCGACATAAAAAAGTCCGACGAGTTGCCGGACTTTAATGACTAAACACGCCACAGGCGCTTACAGGCGGCTTACGAATGCACCCACACCGGCGTGCCAACGTTCACAAAATTATAAACCCACGCGGCAGCCGCGGCCGGCAAATTAACGCAGCCATGCGAGCCGCCATAATAATAATCGGCGCCACCAAACGACGTGCGCCATGACGCATCGTGCATGCCATAATTACCACTAAACGGCATCCAATAATTTACAAAGACATTGTAGTTGTAGCCAATGGCATAGCCATTGAGGTTACGGTTAGTCTGCTTGGCCTTAATACTAAAGAGCCCTTGGATGGTAGCAAAACCGGCCCCAGTCGCACCCGAGGTAATAGGCGTATCATATACCAGCTGCTTATTATCATAGGCCCAAAGGTGTTGGCGGCTGAGATTCACCTCGATGTACTTGCCCTCCAGATCAACCGTATTATTAGTAAGCGTCTTAAAAGCTACCGGGTTCATCGAACCAACCACCGCGGTGTTGGTGCCAGTAGCGACAATCTTACTCAATGCC
Source organism: uncultured Candidatus Saccharibacteria bacterium (assembly GCA_964585425.1). Taxonomy (GTDB): domain Bacteria; phylum Patescibacteriota; class Saccharimonadia; order UBA4664; family CAYXHD01; genus CAYXHD01. The sequence continues at coordinate 9,275 of CAZPDI010000010.1, forward strand.
CCGGCTAACGCCGCTTTATCGAGCGCTAGACCATTCTTACCCTCGCTCACCGTGCGAACCACGCCATTAACCATGTTGATCTGTTTATTTGTTGCCTTGAGGTCCAACTGAACCGCCAGACCATCAATATACGCGTTCAAAGCCGCCTGATTGACCTGGAGAGTTAACTTCCCGTCAGCCGGGGCAACCGTCAGCCATTTACCCACTTGGGTAGCGTCAGGAGTAAACGTTTTTGCGCCGACGGTAATGGTAATCGGTAGCGCCATAACCTTGCGCGTTGAAACCGCCATGGCCTGGGCGTCGGAAGTACGAATAAGCGCATTTACTGAGCCCTGCTGAACACTCACGTTAGAATTGCCATAAACAGCCGCGTCCACGAGACGCTTGGCTAGCACCTGGCTATCTATCCCCTGGCCAGGCTTATCATCCTCAACCCGAACGGCCTCTCCTTCTATAACAACCTTGGCATCGGTAGCTGGAACTGAATCCGTGCCAGCGAGCTCTCGTGCAACACGGGTCAATTTAGTCTGGTCCAGCTTATAGCTAAGGGGTAATTTACTGCTATTCCAGGTGTAAACCAGACCATATAGAGGAATGAGATAGTGCTTGCCTTGCGTGACCGCAGCCTGCGCACTGGCGGCTACGTCGTAGGTAATACCCATATCGCTAACCATAACATTCTTGGTCTGACCTTGAACGCTAATTTTTATCTTATTATCGCGCGTTGCATTGCTCAATTTGGCACTCATAGACGAGGTAGTCATATTACCAACTGCTTGGCTACCAACAGTTACGCCCGGATAGGCGCGGCCGTTATAGGCGGCCCAAATCAAGGCATTAACAATAATAAATCCAGCCAACACGGCTGCCGTTACTACGAGCCATGTCTGCCAACTCTTTGACGATGTTTGAGGTGCTTTTTCTTGATCCATAGTCTTTATTTAATACGTTACCCTCATTAAAGCACCTTATAGGAATTAAACACAAGCATTTTAGTGTTCAAGATGCTATTATATGCACATGAACGATGAGCAGCGCACCGCCAGCGAAACAGCCGCCCAAGAACTAGCCCAGACCAGCGGCACCCCCTATCTGGATGTTCGTAATTTGTCCAGCTACCCAAGTCTGAGCGACCTCATGACCTACGAACAGCTCCTAGATTATCGTGTAGCGCCATTAGTTTATGGGCAGGAAACCCGAGCCATTGAACTTGGAATTACCGCCGCAACTGATCGTACTCGCTTGGCAGACATCGCCAATGCACTCAGTGGTCACCAGGTAACCTTTAAAACGATTAGCGATGCTGGCTATTCCGACATCATTAACACGCTTTACGTTAATAGCTTTAAAAAAGAGCTAGATGGCGATTTTGCCTCCTTTGGGCCACGCCTGGCTACTACTGCGCCCAAAGCGGCGTTTCAGCTTATTGCCCAACTTGCCTACCTGTTACGAGCCAGCGATATTCATATAGAGCCACAGGGCGACGCCGCACGCATTCGCTTCCGTATCGACGGCACCCTGCACCGCATCACCGAGGTAAACCCAGAAAGCTATAAAGTGTTTTTAGCCGACCTGCAAACTCGAGCCAACATTAAGTGGGGGTCTGATGAGCCACAGAGTGGTCGTATTAGCTTTGATCTGGTCGACAGCAAGAGTATCAAAAAATCCGTTAATATGCGCATCGAAACCATCCCTTCGTTCCATGGCGAAGAAATCGTCGTGCGTATATTTGGTATGGATGCCCATGTCCTCAAGCTAGAAGGCCGCGGTTTTACGGATAAGCAATTAGCTACCATCGAAGAAACTATTCATAAGCCCAACGGCATGATCCTGGCCGTCGGTCCAACCGGCTCAGGTAAAACCTCGGCCCTTTACTCCATAGTCAACCAACTCAACAATCCCCAAACTAAAATCATCACCCTAGAAGACCCAGTTGAGTATGATCTACCAGGGGTAACGCAAATCCCCATCCATAGCGAAGATAAAGAATTATTTGCCGAAAAACTCCGTGCCGTACTGCGCGAAGATCCAAATATTATTATGATTGGCGAAATTCGAGACCTGGACACTGCCAAAACAGCGCTTCAGGCCTCGCTAACCGGTCATCTGGTACTCTCCACCTTCCACGCCTCATCGGCTGCCACTGCGGTTAGTCGTCTTCTTGATATGGCTGGCGAAAACGCTTTGCTAGCCAGCGCCATTAAGCTGATTCATGCTCAGCGCTTATTGCGTCGGGTATGTCAGTACTGCAAGCAGCCTGTTGAACTTGATGAAGTCACCAATACGAAAATACAAAAACACCTCAGCAACCTACCGCCCGAGCTCCTCGCCTCGGTTGCCAAACCCACACCCTTTAAGGGTACGGGCTGCCCCCAGTGTAATGGGCTCGGATATCGTGATCGCATCCCTGTTGCAGAACAGCTTATTATGAACAAAGAGCTCGAGGAACTCCTCAGCACATCTCATCAGATTACCGCCGACCAGGTAGAATCAGTAGCTATCAAATCAGGAATGATCACCTTGTTACAGGATGCCCTCATAAAAGTCCTCACGGGCTACACCACACTGGATGAAGTCGAAAGCGTACTGGAATTCTAATAAATCGTTAAATTCGTTGTAAATAAATCTACGATTTAGATATAATATCCAGCACAATATGTTGTAATTTGCACAACTATTAACACTACACCGCATAAAAGTCTTGCGTACTATATATGTGTTCGCTTATAGTAACTGCAAGAATAAGCATAACCGAGATAAATCAAAAATCATGGCGACAAAGCCCAAAATCCTGCACAAGGTGACTCGAGTCCTGGCATCCATCCTGATTGCCGGATACAGTTTTATGACACTTGGGGCCCCAACCGCCTCCCGAGCGGCCTCGGCGCCAACGGCGCCCACTGATTTTTCTGTTACTAGCAGTGGTGACGGTATAACCCTTAATTGGAGTGCGCCAAGCTCAGATGGTGATTCGTTAATTACCGGCTGGTACGCACGAATTCGTATTACCGGCGACACACCCTGGAGCTCTATGTGGGTACAGCCCGATCTTAATCAGATCACGTTCGGTGGCCTGACCATTGGCGAGCATTATGATGTCGCGATTGCAGCCATCAACGACATCGGGACCAGCCCCGATGCAGAAGCGTTAAATATACTGGTCGGTGATGCACCAGGCACGGTGCAAAATCTGGCCTTTGTTGATAATGACGACGGTGTTTTACGAGCTACCTGGAGTCCACCAGCCAGCCAAGGCTCATCTCCGCTCACTGGTTACCAATTTGCCTATAGCCCAACCGATGCAGAAAGTTGGGATCAATACGACGTGGGCTCTCCATCGGCCATGATTATCGGACTCAATCCAGAGCTATACGATATTCGTGTTCGCGCCATTAATAGTCTTGGCGCGGGTGAATGGACCTACTTGCGCTATCAATACCTTGGTAACGTAGACTACAGCATCACAAACTGCCAAGAACTACAGGCAATGCGCTATGAGCTAGATGCCGCCTACACGCTAGCCAAGGATATTGACTGTACTGGCGTAACCTTTTTACCTATTGGCTCCAATGCCCACCCCTTTATCGGTAGTCTTGAGGGCAATGGCCACACTATCTCAAACCTGTCTATTACTGTGGACGGCGACTATACCGGGCTCTTTGGTATGATTGATGGCGCCCAAATCAGCAACTTCACTGTCGAGGGGAGCGTCACGGGCAATAACTACACCGGGGGTGTCATCGGACGGGCCTCAAATCTGGCTACGATCGAAGAAGTTGTATCCAACGTGCACGTGCACGGTATAAATTACACCGGGGGTCTGGTCGGTTATGCCAATGGCCTCGACGGCAACCCCCTCCTTATTACCCGTGCCGTAGCCACTGGCAGCGTACAAGGCGGTGAGGCAGTTGGCGGTCTGGCTGGCTACGCGGTAGCCACGTCTCTTAGCTTAAGTAATGCGTCGGGCATTGTTAGTTCGGACAGCGATTATGCGGGTGGTCTCGTTGGCCGATCAGCCCAAAACACCATCAGTCGCTCATATGCCACCGGTACCGTAGTGAGCCAAGCAACCCGAGCGGGTGGCCTCATTGGAGAGTCTGTCGGCGATACCATCTCCGATAGCTATGCCCGAGGTGACAGCTCAACCCCAAATGTCTACTACGCCGGCGGTTTAATTGGCGCGATGGACACCAGTACACTTGAACGAGTATATTCATCGGGCGTGGTTCATGGATACGGTATTATAGGCGGGCTCGTTGGCTACAATGTAGGCGCCTCGGTTATTACCGACAGCTTTAGTGCCAGCTATGTGCTTCCCCATGGAGATAGCTGGGACATGCGCGCCAATAATGGTCTGGTTGGTATAGATTACGCCAACGAGATCACCTACAGTAATGATTTCTTTAACTCGATCAACGCCAACCCTAATTGCACCCGCGATAACTCGTTTAACATCATTACATCTGATGATTGCACCGGCATCAACCTCCAATTTAACGAGACCATGTTTAAAACATCTACCGACAGCCCCATTAACAACTGGGATCTTGGCGGTATTTGGCACCTTAACGCAGCTGACTTCCCTACGCTATCGCCCATACAGGCACCGCAGATTTTGTGTGAACAAGCTACCGTCACCGATACCACGATTCATGTGCACTGCGCATCATTTCCTGATGGCTGGGGTGCGACAACCTGGCAAATGCAATATAAAAAAACGGCTTCAGCTACCTGGGGTGAAGTAACGCTTAGCGATCCCTCAGAAGCTCAGGCCACTATCACCGGACTCACCCCGGGGACTGACTATCAAGTACGCTTCCGATTCACTAACGACTGGGGTACGGGCCAATGGGGCCGCATTGATGCCACAACCACCGGCACTGCCCCGATAGAGTCAATTACACCCCCCGCTACGCCGCCTGTTTTAGCAGCTGCTCAAGCCACCGCTGCCTCATCAATGATTGACCAGATCAGTGCGGACAGCAGCACCATCCGACTTAATGACTACACTGACTTTACAAATGGGAATGGTCATCAAGTCACGCTCAACGTTGGTCAAATAATTTACTTCTACGTGAACGGAGAGAGGCACAGCGCTACCGTTAAAGAAATTGGCAATACGTATGTAATCCTCACTATCGCCTCAGACCCATTTGACGTCCGTCTGAGCGTTGGCGAGGCCAAAGATGTGTCAATTAAGCGTAATGGTACTAACGACATCTCTGTACAGCTCATACGCATTCAGGATGGTCAAGTCACACTCAAATTCAGCCGCATCAAACCAGTCAGCGACATGACACCTGTTCAGCCAAAAGAGACCAATCTAAGCTACCTCTGGCTACTCTTGCTTATCATCCCTGCCGGCTACGCTATCTCCCGCCGATCTACCAAAAAGTAAATTGACGGCAAGTATATTGTTTTGTAAACTCTAATCAGACAACTGCTCCGGATTGACACTAAAAGAGACGCATCTAGCGTCTCTTTTAGTTTTGTCCATGTTGGTGGGCACGGCGAGACTCGAACCCGCACGCAGACAACTGCCTCCGGTTGACAGCCGGATTCGTCTACCAATTCCGACACGCGCCCTGGGCGCGACGCTGTCGATCAGTACCACCTTATCTATAATAACCGAACAAAATACGAACGCAAGCATAAGAAATAAATGCACTCGGGGTGGTGAGCCTCCCGTAGAAGACCCACCACCCCGTTTGTCAGACGATCAGCTCCTTGGCCTGATCAATCAAATATCGAACCTGCTGCTTCCACTCGTCGGCCAGAGCCACCTTCTGATCCATGCTCAGCTCACTGAACGCACACCTAGGCAAGGTCATGGGCTCACCAACCATCATGGCGACTCGACGCCTCGGCTGGCGGGAGCTGCCGTATCTTTACGTCTCGCTTGCGCCTATCGACGCTCATTGATGGTCAAGAAACCGGCATCCGCATCGGCGTCACCTCCACCAATACCTGGATCAAGACGCTCAAAAAACATGGCGCCAAAGAGAATCCCGACCATCCCGAAGCTAAACTCGATAAAATCGGCATGGCGGTCATATTGGGTGTATTGATACTTATATTTCTACTGTTGTTAGCCGTTAGATAACAAAAAAGCACCAGATCTCTCTGATGCTCATTCCTGCAAGTCATAAAGGTTGAACCCGGGGCCCAGAGTGAGGAGCTAGATGCCAATCACTCTGGGTCACCCGGGCTTGGGCCTCTTTGCTTTCCTGGGACTGTCCCAGTTCCACATTGCTGCCAATGCTGCCGAAGCAGCGAACGGATGAACCGCTCTGTCGCTTGGATGTACTCGCTGGCTGCGAGCCCATCCAAGATGGAGCTTCGCTCGTCAGCGTTGCTCAGTAGCCCATGAGGGCGCGCAATTGTCCCGTAGGACGCAGTATTTCCAGCATGTGTCGGTGTAGCCATATCCTCAGATGCCGACCCACCTTTTGGATCGCCTTACGGCTGGCCGCAGGAAGCTTCGCCCGAGGGCTAGGCTTCGGTAACCAGGTGCCCGAGGGCTCCCGGATGTTCATTTCGCCGAAGCAATTTGAACATGCAAGTACTATAGCAAACAACTTATGTTTTGTCAATACTTTTTATGCATTTACCGCCATTCAACGGATATATAATTAACTAACAAAAAAGCCCGATTTGTTAAAATCAGGCGCTTTTGGTGGAGCTGCCGGGTACTGCCCCCGGGTCCGCAAGTTTACATGACGGCCATCTACAGGTATAGTCCTCTATTTAATCTTAGCCCACTAACCTTAATAAAGAACAAACGATTAGCGAGAGCAACCAAATCTTAGCGAGTAGCTTGGTACCCTACTCGAGCGTCCTAGGAAAGTTGGCGCCGAGGAGATATGCCTAGGCACATATCAGTCGACGGCTGTCTCAATTAAGCTACAGCTGTTGCGAGGGCAGGCACTGCGAACAGTGACTTTACTCGCGATACAAATGATTCTGCATTTGTGGGTTTGGAGGGTTACGCCCTACCGTGCGACCTGCCGGTCCAGTCTGTAAAGGATCTCACGTCGAAGCTATATCAGCCCCATGGATATATATCTTAGCAAAGATTGACTTAATTGTAAATAAATAGTAGTATATGCACACTCTTACGAGACTGCCAGGACAGTATCAATCCCCTGGGACGAGACCACGAGGTCATGCACATGGATAAGGAAGAAGCCCGAAAGATCTTCAACCGCGAGACCGGCCTTCTGGCCAAAAAAACCCTGGAGGGTGGTCACGGTTCGGTCTACGACCTGACCGAGTACCTGGTGGCGACGGCTGAGGCTCAGGAGCTCCTGGACCTCTTGACGATCATCATCCACGCCGACTTCTCGCGCGAGGAGCTCAACCTGCCGGAAGACAACACCCTGCCGATCAGCACCGACGTCGACGGCATCCGGATGCTCATCACCTACCTCTACGGCTTCGGGGCTCTGCGCTACCTCGTGCTCAGCCCGGGACAGCCGATGGGCGCTGAGATGCGTACGACCGCCTGATGGCACAACTGATGTGGGCGGAGGGTTTCGACTTTGGTCAAGAAACCAGCCCACAGGCGATTCGGGAGAAATCCCGAGTCGCCTTTATCTTTATGAAAATGCTATAATACGCGTATGAACAAGCCGCGACTGCGCGTAAATATGATTAGTGAAACCACCTTTACGGTTCGTGGCCATGGGGTGCACACTGCCTTTATCGAGATGACTAAGGGTGTCTCTGCCCTCCCCCAATTAGATGTCGTTGTAAATAAGTTCCGTAAAGCCGATGTAACTCATATCCAAACTATTGGTTTGTATAGTGCTCTTCATCTGTTATCACCACGTGGTGGCAAGAAAGTCGTCTCTGTACACGTTATACCCGACTCGCTGATTGGCTCGATTAAAGGCGCCGAAAAGGTTGCCTGGTTGAGTAAAGCGTATCTTAAATGGTTTTATGGTAAAGCGGATATGCTGCTGCCAGTTTCCGAAGAAACGCAAAACTCCCTTAAAACCGACATGGGTCTTACTAATCCGACCCAAGTTTTGTTCAATACGGTCAATAGTGTTGAATATATTACAACGACTGCAGATAAGGATACCGCCCGCAAGAAGCTTGGCATACAGCCCAACGAGTTCGTCGTAATGGGCAACGGCCAAGTTCAGCCCCGCAAACGCTTTGATAGCTTCGTGGCAGCCGCCAAGGCGCTCCCAGATATCAAGTTCATCTGGGTCGGCGGTATCCCCTTTAAGAGTCTCGGAGCCGATCATAAACACATGCAAGAGCTCATGGATAATGCACCTAGTAATGTGACCGTCACCGGCGTCATCGAGCTCGAGGAGGTTCGCCACTACCTTATGAGCACCAATGCTTTCTTCCTGCCAAGTGATCAAGAGAACCATCCCCTAGCCCTACTTGAGGCGGCTGCTAGCGGCTTACCGATGGTGGTACGCGATATTCCGCAGTACGACTCGGCTTTTGGCGACTACGTACTTAGAGGCGATGATACGAGCTTTGTCGACATCATCAAGAAGCTGTCTACCGATAAGGCGTTTTATGCCAAGGGTATTAAGGGTGCCAAAGTAATCGCTCAGCGCTTTGATACGCCCCAGGCTGCCCAAACCTTACTCAAAATCTATACCAATCTAGTAGAGGGCTCCAAGTAATGCGTATCGGTATGTTTACCGATTATTATTTACCGGTTAAAACCGGTGTCTCAACCTCTGTTGAG
>CAZPDI010000011.1:0-17541 GCA_964585425.1 uncultured Candidatus Saccharibacteria bacterium
GCATCACCACGACGGGGTGCCGGCTGATAATGTTGGGTAGGTTCAATAACTCCAACCACTTTGTGGCGGTAGGTGAGTTGTATGGGGGTGCCTTGCTCTAGGGTGGTAATTACTCGGGGCATGTCTTCTCTTAGTTGTTTGGTAGTTAGTGTTAGCACACGCTTAGTGTAACTTATTAAGCATATTCGTGTAAAGTTGAACATAAATTTGCAGCGAAAGACCCCATTTGCCAGGCGGGACCCTTCTGGGTAATCCGCCCCGCGAACGGGGTTAGTTGAATGGACTGGACGGGCACTCTGCCGAGCCGGTACGCGCCCACGTGTCGTAGATGACGATGTCATCTGCGCCCTCGGGTCGTTCGGTGCCCTTGATGAGCACCAGGCCGCCCTTGGCTTCGACGACGTCGACGATGTAGGTGCAGCCGCCAGTGTCGACGACAGCCGTACCCTCCAGGCCGTGCTCGCCGTCGTGGGTGTTGAAGCTCTTGATCTCCACACCTGGGTAGTGCTGGGCGGTGGTGCGCTTCAGCTCGTCGGAACGATCGGCGTTGTCTTGGCCACGGCCGAGGAAGCCGAAGAAGAAGAACATGATGCTGATCAGGCCGGCAACGGCACAGACCAGCTGTCGGATCTGCTCGCCATCGGGGTCACCCATGTTGAAGTAGAGCATGACGCCCACTCCGACGCAGATAATGAAGAAGATGAAGCCGAGGATGAACACGGCGGAACCTGCCTTTGTAGAGGAACGGGGAACTTCGAACCTGCACATTATAGTCCAAAATAGTAAAAATGTCAATAGCTTGTTCGGGTTCTGTTCACATCACATCTGGCATGGCGTATACTAGAGGTATGAACGACGTAGAGGAAATAAAAAATCGCCTCGAGGTGGCTGATGTGGTGGGCAGTTACGTGCAGCTTAAACAGAGTGGCCGTAACTTAAAGGCGCCGTGTCCGTTTCATCATGAAAAGACGGCGAGTTTTATGGTCAGCCCCGAGAAGGGGATTTGGCACTGCTTTGGTTGTGGCGAAGGCGGCGACATCTTTAAGTTCGTTATGAAGATCGAAGGGCTGGATTTTAGGGGAGCGTTGGAGATGCTAGCCAAGCGGGCCGGGGTGGAACTCAAGAATGTTAAAGCCGATGGCGGCCAAGCTAAGGCTCGTAAACGAGCGCTCGAGGCACACGAGTGGGCCGTAAAATACTTCCAGGCTAATTTATTACGAAATAAAAAGGCCTTGGATTATGTAGTACAAACGAGGCGACTCGGCAAGCAAACCATCACTGACTTCCAAATCGGCTATGCCCCCGACAGCTGGGATGGGTTAGTGAAGGCCCTGCGCACTAAGGGCTTTAGTGAAGCCGAGCTCGCCGGGGCCGGTTTGGCGGGGCAGCGTAGCAATGGTCGCGGGATCTTCGACCAGTTCCGCGGACGTATAATGTTTACCATCTGCGATGCCACCGGCCAGCCCGTAGGATTCACGGGGAGAGTATTGGGTGACGAGTTGCCCAAGTACCTTAATACTCCGCAGACCCTTTTATACGACAAGAGTCGGGTGGTCTTTGGACTTCATTTAGCCAAGGAGGCGATTCGCAAGAACGACCGAGTAGTTCTGGTAGAGGGCAATATGGATGTGATTGCCAGTCATCAAGCCGGGGTGAAGGAAGTGGTGGCGGCTAGTGGTACGGCTCTAACTTTAGAGCAGCTCAAAGCACTTAGTTATTTATCCAAGAATGTTCTTTTAGCCTTTGACGCCGATCGTGCCGGATTGGCGGCGGCTGAACGAGCTATTCCGTTAGCGCAGAAATTGGGTCTCAATTTGTTTATCGTGGATTTGAATGATGAGGCCAAGGATGCTGATGAGCTGATTCAGAAAGATCCAAAACTTTGGAAGGCTGCCCTTGATAGCGCTAAAGAGCTACGTCAATACTGGTTGGATAAAAGTATGGAGCAGTTTAACATTAAGCGTGATCCGACCGGTATTGAGAAGGTGCGGTTTATTGAGCGCATGGCAGCAATTTTGAGGTTGTATGACAATACCACCCAGGCCGTATTTATTAGCGATATTGCTAAGGCAACTGGTATTGAGATCGAGACTATGCAGGCCGCCCTGAATGAAAAGCCGGTTACCGATCCGCTCAAGTCGCCCGCTAAAAAATCGGTTCAAAAGACTAAAAAACCACCCAAGATTGCGGGTCGGCCGATGCTCGAAGATGCTATTCTTGGCCTCAATTTAGCCTTCCCGGAAGCTCGTTTGAGTATGGAAGATTTAGACCCCAATGACTTTGAGGGCGAGCAGGCCCAGGCAGTAGTGGCCTATTTACAGGGAGACGGGCATGATCAGGTGGCGTCCGATATCGCCGCGCACTTGCCAGATCTGTCTGACTATGTCAAAATTCTTACATTACGGGGCGAAGAGCATTATGGCTCATTCGCACCTGCAGATCGCAGCTTTGAAGCCTTCATGCTGACTAGACGACTGCAAACCATGGGGTCCAAAATAACCAAGCATCAATTAACTGCCGAGCTCCAAGCTGCCGAAGCGGCCGGGGATACAGCGTTAGTTAAGACATTGCTTGCCAAGTATCAAGCATTAATTAGTGAGGAATAGCCTGTGCCACGAGGTGTTAAAAAAGGAAGTAAAGCTGCCGCTCCGGTTCACGAAGAAGAAGAGCAGGTAGTAAATAGTTATAGTCCAGAAATCGAAGCCCTAATAGCTAAGGGTAAAGAAGCTGGCTTTGTAACGCAACAAGAAGTTATTGCTGCAGTAGGGGATGTCGAAGATGCTGTCGACGAGATCGAAGACATGCATGCACTCTTGCTCGAAAATAAGGTAGAGGTTCTCGAAACTACCGATGACGACTTTGCCGAAGCCGCTGAGGCCGAAGCCGCTAATGTTGAGAGTGATGATTACGTTAAAGACATTGCTGACGATTCAGTTCGTCTGTATCTGCGCGAAATCGGTCGCGTACCACTGTTAAGTGGCGAAGAAGAAGTTGAGCTGGCCAAGCGCATCATGAATGGTGATAAAGCCGCCAAAGATAAGATGGTGGAGGCCAACCTACGACTCGTGGTTAGTATCGCCAAAAAATACATTGGCCGTGGTCTTGACCTGCTGGACCTCATCCAAGAAGGTTCAGCCGGCTTGTTACGCGCCGTTGAGAAGTTTGATTACACCAAGGGCTTTAAGTTTAGCACCTATGCCACCTGGTGGATTCGTCAGGCCATTACCCGCGCCATTGCCGACCAAGCTCGTACCATTCGTATTCCGGTACATATGGTCGAAACCATTAATAAGCTGATTCGTACCCAACGTCGTTTGGTGCAAGAACTTGGTCGCGAACCTCTGCCAGAAGAAATTGCCGCCGAAATGGAGATGGATGTCGAGAAGGTTAATCACATCATCAAGATTAAGCAGGATATTGTCTCGCTTGAAGCTCCGGTCGGTGAAGAAGCTGATTCAACACTCGGTGATTTCATCGAAGATGAAGATAGCGTTAGCCCAGAAGATGCTGCCACGTACCAGCTCCTTAAGGAACAAGTTAACTCGGTTCTGGCACTCCTAACTCCTCGAGAACAAAAGATATTACGTATGCGCTTTGGCCTGGAAGACGGTCGTAGCCATACCCTGGAGGAAGTAGGGCAGGAGTTTGGCGTTACCCGTGAGCGTATTCGTCAGATTGAAGCTAAAGCCCTGGCAAAGCTGCGCAAGCACCGCGATAGCAAGAAGCTTAAGGATTACCTCAAGTAAACGTCTCAAAAAACTGTTGACAGCAGAGAACTAGTGGAGTAGTATTAGCCCATTAGTTCTTTGTTTTGTCGAGGAACTGAACATTGATAAGGTAAGAGATTTGGTTGGGGTATCGAGTTACTAATACTTTGGTGATTCAATACCCCGACCAATTGTTCCGGCTTTTGGACCTGGGTTAGTCACGAATCCGTGTGGCGCCACTTCAAGGAGATGAACATCATCAAGAAGATCACCGACCACCTCGCGAACAAGTGCACCATCATCGACAACCGCGGCACCGACGACCCGGCCGCCATCACCACCTCCATCACCGCCGGCGACACCGCGGCCGGCAGCTGATCCATCCTGGGCGGCGCGGGCTTCGGCCCGTTGCGCCCGATGTGACGTGAAGCTCAGGCTCCACGTCGGCGGCTGATCCTTTAGAGGAGAAGACGCTGGGTGACCCCGTGGGCCCGCAGAATCCACGGGGACCAATCGATTAGTACTGACATGCAATGCCAGGCACAACCTTACAAGGCCTACACATACTGTGCGCGGATTCCATCCGTTCACGTAGTGCCCGCTGTTCGGAAGTGACTACACCCGCCCTGACCGGTGCTTAGCCCAAGATCCAGGCTCAGAAACAAAGGATGATCCAACCGGGGGAAGCCCGGAAGAAGCGGCGCCACTTGGTGTCGTGGAAACGCGTGCCTCGAAGGTGGGTGGGGCTCTGGCCTCACCCACCAGCACGATCTCTTACCTTATCAATCCAACTTGAACGTAATGAATGACCTGCGGGTCGTTTTTTGTTTATATTCACATCAGGTATACTAAAAGTATGAAGAAGCCAATTCTAGGTGTATGTGGGACTTTTGCTAGCGGCAAAGATACGGTAGCCGAAATCTTAGCGTCGGAATATAACGTCTATCATGCCTCGACGAGTGATGTGGTGCGCGAAAAAAGCCAGGAACTACACGGTAACATTGAGCGCGAAACATTGCATCAAACTGCCACAGAATTTCGTCAAAAAGAGGGTGGTGATTACTTTGTGCAAGAATGTTACCGACGCTATCTTAAGGTTCAAGATCAATATCAAGGCATTGTGTTCACTGGCATCCGCAGTCTCGGAGAGGGGAGAGCAATTCGTGAACTAGGTGGCGAGATGATCTTTGTGGACGCACCCGTAGAGGTTCGTTATAAGCGAATGACTAGTCGCCAGCGTGATACTGAGAGCCGCAAGACTATGGAAGAATTCTTAAGCTTCGAAAAGAAAGAGCGCGGCGGCGATACTGATGATGAGTGGGCGTTCAATATCGATAAATTAGGTGCCGAGGCGAAATATAAGATTGATAACAGTGGTAGTCTCGGCGACTTCGTAACTAAAGTCCATGAGTTGGCAGCCAGTGTGGGGCTGGTCAAATGATACTCGTTGGCATGGTTGGCGGTGCTCGCCAGGGCAAGAGCAGTGTCGGAGCTGAGTTACGCCGTTTAGCTGGTGTAGACGCTAAGGCTGACTTGGAGTTTAGTTATCCCATTGGTCAGGTTGCCGATAAGTGGGTGCGAGAGTGGCCTATAAGCGTGATTGAATCTGGCTTAGCTGTTCGCGAGATAGCAAATAAGTTGATACCGTTAATTGTTGAGCCGGTACAGCAGGTAACAGGTTTAGAAATCGATACCAATGCTTTGCTGATCGAAGATAATGATGCCTCACTAGAAAAGGCTAACAGGTTGCTTAGCTACCTGGAAAAGTATATTGAAGCCGGAGCGGAACGTGCCAATGAATTTCCGACGCCGATTACTCCAGATAATAAAGTGCTGCACCGTGCGCTGTATCAGTGGATTGGTGCCAGGTTGATCGAAGAAGTTGATGTCGGCGAGAATCAGGACATTTGGACGTATATAATTGAGCGACGTATAAAAACACTCCAGGATAGAGGTTATGCGCTGGTGACTGTCGGTGGTGCACGTTACCCGCTGCACCAGGAGATGATTCGTCGTAATGGGGGAGTCATTATTAACGTAGAGCGCCCAGGCGTTGCCGAAGACAACGACGTGACGGAGCAGGCCGAAGCACGCAAGCTGGCTGATATTGTGGTTAAGAATAACGGAACCTTGGCCGAGTTAAATGCCGCCGTTGATGTCCTTTATAATGATCTTTTAGTTGGCAAGCCCCAAAAAGAATATCGCGCCATTTAATCTTTAAGCAGTTGAGCAAACTTTTTAGTTAGTTTTTGTAACTTAGGGTTGATGATGACTTGGCAGTAACCTTGCTTGGGATTTTTATTAAAGTAATTTTGATGATAATCCTCAGCACTGTAGAATTTCTCGAGAGGAACAACCTCAGTTGTGATGTTATCACCCCATAGAGGAGTGGCAGTTGTAGTAATTGACTCTCGAATAGTTATCTCTTGTTCTGGTGAATTGTATAAAATAATTGATCGATACTGGGTGCCAATATCGTTACCTTGACGATTGAGCGTTGTCGGGTCGTGAAGCGTCCAGAAGATATCCAAAATTGTTTTTAAAGTAATTTCTTTAAAATCAAAAGTGAGCTCCACCACCTCGGCGTGACCGGTCGTTCCGGTCGTTACTTGCTCATAGGTCGGATTGGGCAAGTGACCACCCGCGTAACCACTCGTCACCTCGATTATACCCTTAACCCGTCGGTAGGCAGCATCCAAACACCAGAAGCAGCCACCTCCGAGCGTTATTGTTTCATGGTTACTCATGTATCTATTATACCCTTTAAATGCGAGACCCCCGGTCCATTACAGACCGGGGGTGGTTCTCACATCAGGTATTGCGCCGACCTCAGGCCGCTTGGCTCATCAGCGCACTGGTGTCGATGAGGTTGGTGGTGTCGTGTGCTTCATCGGCAACGACGTTGACGATAGGAAGCTTGTCGACGGGAACGGACAGGAAGAACTGCGCGCCGCAGTTGCAGAACACCCAGCCAAAGACCCAAGAACAGCGGCGAGGGCCATCCTCGTGGTCGTCATGAACGAAGTGCGACTCACCTTCTCGTGGAACCACCAGGCTCCAGTTTTGGAACATTGGACTTGCCTTTCTGTGAGGGTGCATCCGGAGTTGGATGGCGTTTCTGTTTTACGGAGAAAGCGCTCACGCTTCTCCAGATCAATTTAAGCGTACGCCCGAGACAAATCGGTGTCAACCCTGTATTCTTATAAGTATGAAGAAAGAACGCTTAGTGCTGGTTGACGGGAACGCCCTGTTCCATCGCGCCTACCATGCCGTGCCACATTTAACCAACAAAGACGGTGACCCTACCAATGCGGTGTATGGTTTTGCCAATATTATGATCAAAATGATGGCTGACCTTAAGCCTAAATACGTAGTGGTGTGCTGGGATAAATCGAGCAAGACGTTCCGTAAAGAGATGTATCCGGAATATAAAGCGACGCGTAAAACCATGGATGATGAGCTACGGGTGCAAATACCCTTTGTAAAGGAACTGGTTGGTGCTCTAAATCTACCCTTTGTGGAGCTCGAAAATTATGAGGCCGATGATATTATTGGTACCTTTAGCCGCCAAGCTAAGGATCAAGAAGTAATTATCGTCACCGGTGATAAAGATGAATTACAGTTGGTTGACGAGCACGTTAAGGTGTATATGCTTCGCAAGGGGTTTAGCGAGACCCAGATTTATGGTCTAGAAGAGATGATGGAAACCTATGGATTAACGCCCAAAGAATTCATCGACCTCAAGGCTCTGCAGGGGGACAGTAGTGATAATATTCCCGGCGTGCCAGGTGTTGGCCCTAAGACGGCGGTAGATCTCATTCAGAAGTACGGTAGCCTGGACGGTGTGTATGAGAATTTAGACAAACTCAAGGGCAAGCTCAAAGAACGTCTGGAGGAGAATAAAGAGCTAGCATACTTAAGCTATGAGCTCTCGACCATCGCCCTCGATGCGCCGATCAAACTCGACCTTGAGCATGCCACCCTTAACCAAGTTGATCGCCAAGCGTTACATGATTTGTTTATGCGCTTGAATTTTAAGAGTCTTTTAGCCAAGTTGCCGGTCGAAATGGTTGGTCCAGAACCGGGCAAGAATGGTGATCCGAGCTTGTTTGGTGATGATGGCACCCAAGGTGGCGTAAAGGAACGGGCTCATCTAAAGAACGTGAAGCACTCATCAGTAACTACCCAAACAGAACTTGATATATTAGTTAAGAAGCTCGGTAGTAAGGACGTAATCGCCTTGGATACCGAAACAACCAGCGTCGATACTATGGTGGCCGAGCTGGTGGGTCTCAGTTTTAGCGTTAAAGCAGGCGAGGCCTATTATATCCCGGTCGGACATACCACCGGCACGCAGCTGAAGCGCGAGGTTGTGCTGGAGGCGCTTAAACCCCTATTAGAAGACCCAAAGATTGGTAAGGTGGGGCACAACATCAAATATGATTACCAAGTGCTTAAACGAGCTGGTATTCATTTGCAGGGGATAGTCTTTGACACCATGGTGGCTGCCTTTTTAGTGAATCCGATTGGTCGAACGCAAGGGTTAAGTGATTTGGCCTATGGTGAGCTGGGAATTGAGATGATTCCCATTGAGGACTTGATCGGCACTAAGGGCAAGAATCAAAAGAGTTTTGATGAGACGGATATTGCAGTTGCCACTCAATACGCTTGCGAGGATGCCGATATTGCTTGGCGATTGTACGAGGAGCTGGCGCCACGACTCAAAAAAGAAGATTTTGAGGAGATTGCCGAGCAAACTGAATGGCCTTTGATTCCGGTGCTGGGCGATATGGAGTTGGCCGGTATTGAACTAGATGTCGACTTTTTAGCGAAGTTTAATAAAACTATTAGTAAAGATATTTTGACCTGCCAAGAGAAGATCTGGAAGCTGGCCGGGAGCACCTTTAATATTAGCTCGCCGAACCAGTTGCAAGATGTTCTGTTTAATAAACTGGGCTTGCCAACGCAGTTCGTTAAAAAGGGCAAGACGGGATACTCGACGGCAGCTACTGAGCTGGAGCGTCTGCGAGGTACACACGAGATTATTGATCATATCAGTCAGTACCGTGAACTAACTAAGCTCAAGAGTACTTACGTTGATGCTTTGCCGTTGCAGGTCAGTAAAGTAGATGGTCGAATACACACCAGCTTTAATCAGACTATTGCCCAGACTGGCCGACTCAGTAGCATCAATCCCAACCTCCAAAACATTCCCGTGCGCACGCCAATTGGTCGTGAAATTCGCAAAGCGTTTGTGGCACCCAAGGGTCGTGTGCTGGTATCGGCCGACTATAGCCAGATAGAACTCCGCGTCGCGGCGGCTCTAGCCAAGGACGAGGGCATGATCGAGACCTTTAAAAAGGGGATAGACCTGCATCAACAAACGGCTGCAGAACTCTTTGATGTGGCATTAGACAAGGTCACCAAGGAGCAGCGCTATGCTGCCAAAACCATTAATTTTGGTGTTCTCTACGGTATGAGCGCTCACGGCTTAACCGTGGCGACAGGTATGACCCACGAAGAGTCCGTAGCTTTTATCGCTCGTTACTTTGAGGTCCGACCTAAGCTCAAGCAATACATCGAGGACACCAAGGCCTTTGCCCGTAAGCATGAGTATACTGCCACCTTACTTGGAAGAAAGCGCCCCTGCCCGGAGATTAACAGTAAGAATCATATGATCTCTTCCGCAGCCGAACGAGTCGCCGTAAACGTGCCGATTCAGGGTACCGCCGCCGACATTTATAAATTAGCCATGATTAGTGTTGCACCTAAATTAGATGAAGATACCCAATTACTCCTACAAATTCATGATGAACTTATCGTCGAAACCGATAAAGACAAAGCCGAAAACGTTGCCAAAATTCTTAAAGAAACTATGGAAGAAGCCTACGACCTCGGTGTCCCGCTGGCGGTGGACACAGATTATGGCAAAAACTGGGGCGAACTTTAGCATAAAAGTGGTGCGGAGCCGGGGGCAGGTGAAGCGCGACGCGCTGCACCTGCCCCCAGACCTCGAGCTCTTCGCGCTACGAGGCGATCTCCATGGTGGCGCCGGCCGGGCGTCCGCGGGCACGTGGGGTGCCAGAGGACGCGGGCCGAGCGCTGGTGGTCTTCGTCATGATGCCCTCCAGGGACGTCGTGAGTCGGACGATGTGAGGGGTTCTGGCGCCCTCGTCGCACACGAGACTACAGTGAGCCAATTCCTTTTGCATATTTCATCTGGGACATTTCAACAAGTTCCAAAGTGGAACATGCCACGGGGTTACTAAGCCCTCCAGATGAACTACACGCTAGTTCAGCGACTCGCACTCGCGATGTGTTGATAGTACTTTACGTAGCAGCTGAAGTCAACTTACTAGATTTGCTAATCACGCTTATGCTATAACTAAGGTAGTCCTAGATCCCCTCGGAGGGAAAACCATGGGTGAGCCAGTACAAGCACTTGTCCGACGCGTGAGCGAACGTGTGCGGTTCCAGGAATTCAATGATGCTCGACTCAGGGAGCTCTGTTACGAGGAGTTCATCAAGGAGCATCCGCCCGAGCCAATTCCGAGCGAAGGAGACGGCATGCTCCGGCTCGATCCTGGCGCCAACGAACGCGAAGGTGCCGAGCCGCCAGCTGCCTGGCGTCTTTTCATGGGGGATGTGTCGGTGCAGTACGACCACACAACCCAGCTTCCATGGGCTATCGCCGGAGAGCTGGCAACGGCTGTGCGCGAGCGTGTCCAGCGCGAGCCATTCGAACTGGTGCTCGTTTGCATTTCCTGATCTAGGGCATCCTCGCTTGGCGTGTGCTGAGCGAGGGCATTGCCCTCCTGTATAATGAGTTTATGCCTGAGTTACCCGAAGTTGAAACCGTTAGAATCGGCCTGGAAAGATTGCTCCCAGGTCATAGTATTCGTGATGTGGAATTTGATTGGCCCAAGGGGTTCCCAAACGATCCTGTAGCGGTAAATGAGTTCATGATCGGCGCTACCATTAAAGCGGTACGTCGACGAGCAAAAGTTTTGCTCATTGATCTGGATACTAACTATACATTGGTAATTCACCTTAAGATGACCGGCCAATTAGTATACCGTTCCAGCAAAGAAAAGTTTGGAGCAGGGCATCCCAATGATAGTTTAATAGGGGAACTGCCAGACAGGTCGACTCGTGTTACGCTTACACTGGATGAGGCTACATTATTTTTTAATGATCAGCGTAAGTTTGGCTGGATGAAGTTGCTGCCGACCGACGAGGTGATGGAGATGAGCTTCTTTAAAAAGGTCGGGCCTGAGCCACTTGATCCGCAGTTTACGGCTCAAGATTTTATAAAACGCGTGGATCGTCGGTCCAATAGTGGCATTAAAGCTGTATTGCTTGATCAGAGCGTCATAGCCGGCGTAGGTAATATTTATGCCGATGAGAGTCTCTGGGCAGCTAAAATCCATCCTTCAACCTTAGTCAAAGATCTAAGTAAGCAGCGCCTCACCAAATTATATACAGAACTCATCTATGTATTAAAACTTGCCATCGATAAAGGCGGTTCGAGTGATAAGAACTACGTTAACGCCGAGGGCAAGAAGGGAAGCTACATGAGTTTTGCCAAGGTTTTTCGGCTCGAGGGTCAGCCCTGCCCGCGCTGTGGTCGCATAATCGAAAAGACGCGCGTCGCGGGGCGCGGTACGCACGTCTGTCTTAATTGCCAGAAAAAGCCTAAATAGCTATTGAATCGCTTCGCCCTTGAATGGGTGACGCCAAGTACGTTTTCGTTGTTCTTTGGCGATTGATGGCTCATCTTGTTTATTAGCGAGCTCTTCTTGGCGAATTGAAGCAACTTGAGTATCTACATTACTTTTAAACGCGGCGTATTGAGCTTTTTCTTCTGGGGACCCTGGCTTTGTCTCGGCAATTTTTGGCGTGGCGGCTGCGGCTTCATTTGAATAAACTTCGTTTAGGCGCGCAGATGCATCTGTCTTATTGACAGCAGCTGTTCGAACTTCTGGTGCTGCTTGGTCTAAAGTTCCTGTTGTCTCAGCGCCATTGCCCCTTAGATCAACCACATGGTTACTTAATTTTGCAACATCAGCTTCATCTGTTTCAGTCATTTCTGCGGCTGGAGCTGCGACAGGCGCTTGATCGGCCTCAGGTAGGACAGTGGGCTGCTCGGCAGCTTGAGCTTCTTCAATTCCGCCAACTACTTTATCAAGTCGGGCAGCTTCATCAATTGGTGTGGTGGTTTCTTCTGGACCACGAGTAAGTGTATCTGACTCTGACATGGTTTATTCCTCTTATGCTCATACTGTAACACATTATCCTGTAAAATAAACGTATGATCTTATTCTTCTATGGCGCTAATAGCTTTGCAGCACGTGCCAAGCTCGGACAACTCAAGGCTCAATACATTGCCAAGAACGGTAATGATTTTGGCTTGGATCAGTTGGATGGCGAACGGATTAAACTTCAGGAACTGATTCAGCAGTTGCAGGCTGTGCCGTTTTTAGCAACTAGCCGCCTCATTATTATTGAGAACCTTGGAAAGAACAAAACGGTGGCCGAAGCAATTCTGGAACGATTGGATGACGTGCCAGAATCAACAATTGTCGTGCTCTATGACCCCGAGGTTGATAAGCGTAGTAAGTATTTTAAGACCTTGAGTAAGTTGCCGCGAGCGGCAGAGTTTAAGCCTTTGGCGCCGCCTCAGCTAGCCCGTTGGATAGAGGATCAAGTGATCGGTTTGGGATCTAAGATTGAGCGACCGGCAGTGCAAGAACTCCTGAATCGCTGCGGCGATGATCAGTGGCGATTGCAGGGTGAAATTACAAAGCTCGCCACCCATAGCGATATGATCAGCAAACAGGATGTAGAAGAGCTGGTCGAAGTCAGTGAAGAGCAGAATATCTTTGCTTTCCTAGATAGTGTCATGGCAGGGGACTTACGAGCCTCTCTGGGCGGTCTGGAGCGCTTACAAACTACGGGACAGAACGAGATGTATATTTTGACGATGTTGCTGTGGCAGTTGCGTCAGGTGCTGTTAGCTAAGCTGAGTGGCACCACTAATAGTAATGAGCTGGCTAAGAAGGCTAGTTTGTCGCCCTATGCAGCCGGTAAGGCGATTGTGCTGGCTCGAAAAGTTGATGAAGAGACGCTTAAAGATATGTACACGGCGTGCGTTGATTGTGAATATGGCATTAAAACTGGCAAGGGCACGCCCGAAGAGCTGATTGAAGGTTTAGTCATAACGTTATGTGAAAAAGTGAGGGGCTAGCCCCGACGAGAGTTGCCTAAGCAATCTTTCTCCCGTCAGGGCTGTTCGTCAGTCGGATTTGCATCTCTGATCTCTTGGATTTCTTGCAGCATGGCATCAATCTCTCTGGATGCTTCGGTTTGAACCCTTGCTTCAAGCACAGAGAGGTCCTCGCCCTTCATGAGCGGCGGGAGCAGTTCTTCGAGAGCCGCCCGGATCACGTCGGCCCATGCGGTGATATCGCTGCCGCATGCTTTGAGAAGCATCCCGCGAACCCACATCGGGAGCCTAAGCGGCTGGTCAACATCAAATGGACTAGTAGCGCTGGGCTGAAAGTTGATGAGCCGCCCGCCAACAGTTTTGTTTCGATCTGGGCTAGTCAGCCAGTCATGGATGAGGGTAGAAACCACACTGGTGCGGGTTTCTTTTTGGATGCTATGAACCACATGCAGTATCCTGGCTGTGGTTACATCCAGGCGCACATTGATGAAGGGATGGGGAGGCAACTCAGACATAGAAGATTCAAGCACAGGATTATCCTTATTGCAGAAGTAAAAGAGCTGCTATCATTCTACCATTTACAGATTAGGAGCAAAACCTTAAGCGACTTGATCAGCTTCTTTGATCTCGTCGAGTAGGGTCTCGATTTCATAAAGGGTGGCTTGCACATTGCCCAGTTCACCACGAGCTAGCCAAGCATTGCCAGGCTTCATGGCATAATTACGCATGGCCTGCGATTGACTTAACAGTGTGTCGCAGTGCTCGAGAAGCTTAGAGCGTAAGGGGTCGTCATGTTTCTTGGTTGCCATATCTAAAGTATATCATTTGGACGAGATGGCGCAGAGTATATAAAGTCAAAGATATCTATTTAGATATCTAAGGTAAAATAACAAGTGCGGGTGCAGTGAAGGAGGAAAATCATGGCAAGGTCAGTGGCTATTAGTAAATGGGGGAATTGTTTAGCAATACGAATCCCACAGTTTGTAGTAGATAATTTAGATATAAAAGCCGGCGATGTCGCCAAACTTTCCTATGAAGGCGATATAATCACCATTCGTGTTAGTAATGTAAACCAAAAGAGATTCGAGGCGGAACTCGAATCTCTCTATTCTTTCCCGAAAGACTAATTACTTGGCAGCAGCCTTTTTAGTAGCTGGCTTCTTTGCAGCTGGCTTAGCTTTAGCTACCTTGCTTGGCTTGGTGGCTGCACCAAAAGCAGCCTTAACCTTGGCATTTAAGCGACTCTTTTGACGAGCAGCCGTACCCTTATGCAAAGTACCTTTTTTAACGGCGCGGTCAATTTCGCTCACAGCTTCACGGTAGGCAGTTTGAGCGGCAGCTGCGTCTTTAGCATCAATAGCGTCCATTACGGAACGCACGTCAGCATGAATAGCACGTTTAACTTGTAGGTTATGACTTCGACGTTTAGCGGTCTGGCGGACACGCTTCATGGCAGATTTGATGATTGGCATGAGAATCTCTTTTTAAATACCAGATGATTATATCTGATATAATCAGAGTTGTAAAGGAGTACAGACATGGCAAAAGATTTTAGTTTTGATATCGTCAGTGATTATGACATTGCCGAGGTAACCAATGCCGTTGATCAAACGCAGCGTGAGCTCATGCAACGTTATGATTTTAAGGGTACCAGTGCTTCGATTGAGTTCGCTGATAAGGAGAAGAAAGGTCTTAACTTAACGGGGGATACCGAGTATCAACTCAAGAGTATTGTTGACGTCTTGCAGGGGAAACTTGTTAAGCGGGGCGTTAGTCTCAAGGTGCTGGATTTAAGCGGCCAAATCGTGCAAGGCGGGAAGGAAATGCGCTGGAGCGTACCGTTCCTCAAGGGACTTGATCAAGAGAAGGCTAAGAAGGTGACCAAGGCTATCCGCGAGGCATATCCAAAAGTAAAAACCCAGATTCAGGGCGAAGAAGTTCGCGTTTCCAGCACCAGCAAGGATGATTTACAGGGTGTGATTAACCTTCTGCGCGCCGGCGACTTTGATTTTCCGCTCGACTTTAGGAATATGCGTTAGGTATTTCACTGCGTAAATCTTCATTCAAGTCATCGCCTAAAGCCCAGTTAGGTATAGATGCGCCAGTGTTGAGCTTAAGAGTGTTTTGCTTCATCATAGATATATAGTAACACTTGACGTTACGGTTTTTGTTCGGTAATGTAGATTACAAGGGGTTGCAAACATAAATTTCGGATATTCAAGGAGGGATATATGGCTAAAGCCAAGTCAGAAAAAATTGTTGGTATGGAAATGCAAGACGGAAAACGTGTCTCGGGTGATAAAAATGATCGACTAAAAGCAATTGACGTAGCAGTTGCACAAATAGAAAAACAATTCGGTAGCGGTTCAATTATGAAGTTAGGGGAGGGGCATAAAATCGATGTTGAAACCTTCCCAACAGGCAGCTTGTCACTGGACTTAGCGTTGGGTTGCGGTATTCCAAAAGGTCGTATAATCGAGATTTATGGTCCCGAAAGTAGTGGTAAGACGACTTTAGCGCTGCATGCGGTGGCCGAAGTTCAAAAAGCTGGCGGTATGGCGGCGTTTGTTGATGCCGAGCATGCCCTGGATCCTGAATATGCCGCCCGTATCGGCGTAAATCTCGATGATCTTTTGATCTCGCAACCAGATACTGGTGAGCAAGCCTTAGAAATCACCGAAACGTTAGTTCGCTCTAACGCGGTTGATCTCGTTATTGTCGACTCCGTAGCCGCCTTGGTGCCTCGGGCAGAAATCGAAGGCGAAATGGGTGATAGCCACATGGGCTTGCAAGCTCGTTTGAGGAGCCAAGCACTACGTAAACTCACGGGTTCAATTAGTAAGAGTAAAACCACGGTTATCTTTATTAACCAGTTGCGTATGAAGATTGGTGTGATGTTTGGTAACCCAGAAACCACTGCTGGTGGGCAAGCGCTTAAGTACTACGCCAGTGTCCGCTTAGATATTCGCCGTAGCGAACAAATTAAGGACTCAGACTCGGTTATCGGTAACCATGTAAAGGTCAAAGTTGTTAAAAATAAAGTTGCCGCACCATTTAAGATTGCTGAATTCGACATCATGTATAACGAAGGTATCTCAACTGCTGGCGACATTCTCGACTTAGCCGTTAAGTATGACCTCGTCAAAAAGAGCGGTGCTTGGTACGAATATAAAGACGAGAAGATGGGTCAGGGGCGTGAAGCTGCTAAGCAGTTCCTTAAGGATCGTCCAGCTGAACTTAAAGCGCTTGACGCCGCTATACGCAAGGCTAACGCCGCGGCCTAACCATGCCGCGTATTACCGATCTCAAGCCGCAGACTCGACGGACTGATAGATATAATCTGTATCTTGATGGATCCTACAAGTTTCCCGTCAGCGCCAATACGGTACTAGCTGCCGGCTTGCATGTTGGCTTAGAGATAAGCGAAGAAGATATGCTCAAGGTTCAAGAGTCGGCTGAGATTGGTAATGCCCACGATAAAGCACTCAACTATCTAGATTTACGACGACGTAGCACTAAAGAAATACGAGACTATTTGTATCGTAAAGACTTTGAGGCGCAGGTCATTCAATCTGTTATCGACCGGCTAACTCGAGCCGGATTGCTCAACGATGAGGAGTTCGCCAGAGCGTGGGTACGAGATCGATTGCTGCTTAAGCCAAAGAGCAAACGAGCTCTATCGGCTGAACTATTCGCTAAAGGTATATCACGAGAGACGGCGGACGTAGTCCTCTCAGAGCTGGATTCGGACGATGAGCTCAGTGCCTTGCAGGATTCTATTGAGCGAAAACTGCGTCAAACAAAATACGCCACTCGCGAGAATGACGATACATTGATAGCAGCCTTAGCCAGGGAGGGGTATAAGTACTCAGATATTAAGAATTGCTTACAGCAAAGAGACGATACATAAGTATCGCGGCTCCAACCCAAATCGCAACAATAATCACTGAACGCACCCTCGTTTAGTTGCTTCTATCTTACCGTAAGCTCAGGTCTAAGCGCAAGCACGATACAGATCAGGAGGTTAGGTGTGCTGTATAATAAAACTATGTTAATTCTCGCCAGCCAGATTCAAGACACGCCAATCCTGAGCATTCGTAATGGACATCCGGTGGCCTTGGCTGGCAACATGCTCATTAATGCCGACAAGCTGGAAGTCGCTGCCATTTTTTGTAAATCTCCGGGCTGGCGCGGTCAAGATCATGTACTGTTATTGCGAGACATCCGCGAGTATAGTCGCTCGGGCATCATCATTGACTCCTTAGAGGATATTGAAGATATTGGCGAGATCGTACGCCTGGGTGATGTCGTGGAGCGTAACTATCAGATAAATGGTAAGCCCGTGGTCACCGAAAGTGGTCATAAACTGGGCAAGGTCGAGGATTATTCGGTGGAAACCATTAGCAATACCATCCAGAAGATATACATAAAGCCCTCATTGCTTAAGAATCTTATGGTTAACAACTTGGTGGTCGATCGCACCAATATCCTCAAAGCCGACGATGATCAAATCATTGTCAGTGATGCAAGTCTCAAAACTCCTGCAAAGGCAGAAGCGACGCCGGCTCCAATGCCGCAGGCGCCAGCTTAATGAAAGTACTACAGGGG
>CAZPDI010000012.1:0-3233 GCA_964585425.1 uncultured Candidatus Saccharibacteria bacterium
GGGTATAAACTAAGAAGCTCCGCGTAGGAGATTTCTGGTTGACGGCCGAGGATTGCTAAATGTGACATGTACTTATTCTATCATGGCAGTCAGTACTAAAGTGGTATAATAAGGCAATGAACAAACGCCGTTTCTTTATGCTGGTGGGGCTCGGGGCTTTTGCGCTGATCGCGTGGGCTAATTATGATCGAGTAGGGGAGTTTAGTACCTATTTTGGCCAGGCTCGTTGGTATATCTTAATCTTCATTGTTGTTATGCAGCTGATTGGTTATTACTGCACGGCAAAGTTTTATCAAAAGTTTACGAGCTTGTTTGCCAATCCGCCAGGATTTTCGCACCTCTATAAAATGAGCTTAGCAATTAACTTTGTGAATCAGGCTTTTCCATCGGGCGGTGTTTCGGCGCTACCATATCTCAATAGTCAGCTCAAAGAAGTTCCTTCGGGCAAGATCACGCTCACGCACTTTGTTCGGTACCTGTTTACGTACATATCCTTCGTGGCAATTTTACTGGTTGGATTTATAATTTTGATGCTGACTGGTAATGTCTCGGCTATTACCTCAAGACTCACGTTGATCGTGGTCTTAGCCATCATTGCGCTTAGCGTTGCCGCCTTTTTGATCATGAGTAACGAGACCTGGATGCGTCGTTTTGTACGCTGGGCGAGTGCCACCGCTAACAAATTTTGGAAAACCATACTCCGTAAGCCAAATGATATTATTACTCATCAGCAGCAAGATCATTTTATTAAGGAATTCCGCGAAGGGTATGGTGAGTTGCAGGCTAGTCATGGTAATTGGTTGCCACCGTTACTGTACCTGCTCGGAACTAACATCTCGGAGATTTTAACGATCTACATTGTCTTTTTATCGTTTGGCTACTTTGTAAATCCTGGCATCGTGATTGCTGGGTATACTATTGCTAATATTGTGAGCGTACTCGGAGTCTTTACTGGTGGAGTAGGTGTCTTTGAGGCCACCATGATCGCCAGCTTCGCCGCCTTGCGGGTGCCAGTCGCCATGACGACCGCGGTGGTAATTGTCTATCGGGTATTAAATCTGATTATTTTCCTGCCAATCGGCTACTTCTACTACCATAAGAGCTTGCGCAAATGAACCAAGTCTTAACGGTTAGCCAGTTTTTAGATGCCCTTAACGAGACCATGGGGTTTGCGTTTCCAGAAGTTACCGTTCAGGGCGAAGTCTCGAGTTTTAAGGTTAACCAAGGTAAGTGGGTGTTCTTTGACGTTAAAGATCAAGATTCGACGCTCGGCTGTTTTATGACGTTATATCAGCTTAAAACCCCGCTCGAAGATGGTATGCAGGTGCGGGTAATTGGCACACCTAAACTCACCAAGTGGGGGAAGTTCAGCTTTACCGTTAAGCGCGTAGAGCTGGCAGGGGAGGGTGCACTCAAACGGGCCTTTTTGTTATTGCAAAAAAAGCTTAACGAGGAGGGCTTGTTTGCGCCGGAACGTAAACGATCATTACCGAAGTACCCAAAGACTATTGGCTTGGTAGCGTCTGGGCAGAGTGCGGCCTATGCGGACTTTATAAAGATATTAGGGCAGCGCTGGGGTGGTCTGACTATTCAACTGGCGGATGTGCAAGTGCAGGGAGCGGCGGCACCCGATCAGGTGGTTGGCGCTATCCGACAATTTAATGAAGCAGCCGAGCCAGTTGATATAATCGTAGTAATACGTGGTGGTGGTAGTCTAGAGGATCTGCAGGCGTTTAATACGGAAGATGTGGCACGAGCTGTGGCTGGTAGTCGTATCCCAACCATCGTTGGGGTGGGGCATGAGGTGGATGTTAGCTTGGCGGACATGGCCGCCGACGTCAGAGCCGCCACACCGACTGACGCGGCACGCATTGTAGTTCCGGATCGCTTGGCCGTAATGGGGGAGCTAGACAGCCGCACGGCGCGCATGGAACAACATATTCGGCAGAACTTACTTCGACGCGAGCAACTCTTGTTGGGCCATGTCACACGTATAGAGCGCTTTGTCCGGCAGCCTATCGAACGATTAGCTCGAGCGGCCATCAATCTTCGTCGTGATCTCGGTACCATCGAACGAACGTTGCAGTTACGTGAGCAGAAACTTGAAGGGCTGATCCGTAACTTAAAAAACGTCGATCCAAAGGCGGTACTGGCGCGTGGTTACAGTTTAGTTCGTCAAAATGACAAGCTGATTAAGTCGGCTAAGGATCTAAGTTCCGAAAGTACGTTTATGATACAATTTGCTAACGATACGGCTATAGCCCGAAAAGAATAGGAGAGTACGATGAGTGATAAAACAAAACCGTTTGCCGAAGACATGGCCGAGCTGGAGGCGATTACCGCTTGGTTCGAGAGCCCCGACATTGATCTAGATGAAGCTCTGGCCAAATTTGAACGGGGTATGGAGCTGGCGAGCAATCTTAAAAAACAGCTCGGTGAAGTAGAGAATAAGATAGAGAAGATTAAAAAGAGTTTTGAGTAGTGTGGTGGTTTTGGCTACTACTGGCCATCAGTGGTCTGTTTGCCCTGGGCGCCATACTCGGAGCGCCCTATGTGCCAATATTGCGTAAATCGAGTGACGACCTTTTCGATATTATTGATCTCAAGCCCGGCGCTACCATAATCGATCTTGGTAGCGGAGATGGCGCTTTTGCGCTCCAGGCCGCCAAACGGGGATACGCCGTGATAGGTTATGAGATAAATCCCATCCTCGTAATTGTTGCCAGAATACGCACCTTTAAATATCGAAAACGTGTAACCATACGTTTGCGTGACTTTTGGCACGTGCCGTTGCCTCAAGCAGATGCCATTTATGTATTCCTGATTGATAGATATATGCAGAAACTGAGCGACAAATTACAGCGCGATTTAAACAAACCCACGCTGGTTATGAGTCACGTATTTAAGCTGCCAAACATGAAACCTATTAAAGAGAATCAGAATACCTACTTTTATACTATCGGCTAGGGTTTTGTATATAAAAAATAGACGGTTTAACAATGTTATAACATTGTTAAACTTAGTATTTTTGAGAATAGAAACTCACGGCTAGTTATTTTAAAGTGCTCAAGTTTGCGGCCTAACCTACGCTCTGTTACTGTAAATACATCGGGGGTGCAAACGGGTGCGAAGTGAGGGTGTTTATCAAAAATTATTGCCGCCGCTGACGACTAGCCGCAGCGGCCTTATGATGTTGTTGGCCGGAGATCTTGGTAGTTTAACCGAAAAACAGC
>CAZPDI010000012.1:3243-16343 GCA_964585425.1 uncultured Candidatus Saccharibacteria bacterium
ATTCAGCACATTGTAGAGCTCGATGATTACATGATTAGTTTGATCAGTAGCTGGACGGACATCGAGCGGCTTAGTAAGGGTCAGGTTGCCTTGGAGCTCGAGGCATGCAACATCGGGACAACCATTAGGCAGCTTGCTGGCCAAACCGTAGAATTGCAGCGCACCAGTAAGTGGCCCATGGTGTTGACCGACCCGCATCGCTTACAACAAATGATTGGCAATATTTTGGAGTTGTTTACGGCGGTAGAGGTCCGAGCGCGCATTAACGATGACTACTGCATTGTTACTTTCCACGATCAGGGCAACATGCCGCCAAAGCGGCGAGTGGCGATTTTAGAGGCACTGCGCGCCGATACGCCAGCTGCCGAACTTGGTCTGCGCATAGCCTTGCTTTTGGCCCAGGCTCATGGCGGCACCTTAGAGCTGAATCCGCATGCAAGAGAGGGGCTAAAACTACACCTTAAACTACCTCTAGCTAAGCAGTTGAATTTGTTATAATAGATACATGAAACGCATTGTTATCGTCGAAGATGATCAGCTGCTGGCGGATATGTATAAGATCAAGCTAGAGTTAGCCGGTCATGCCGTAGACGTACATCATACGGCCGAGGCAGCGATCGGGGAGCTTAGTAACGACGCTCCAGACCTAGTGTTGCTTGACGTCCTGCTGCCCGGCAAGAATGGCTTATGGCTCCTCAAAGAGATGCATGCCCAAAAGATTCGCGTGCCTGTAATTATGCTGACCAACTTAGCCGAAGCTGATTTTGCGATGCCAGCTAAACTTCGGGAATCATTGGGGGTGCTGGGTTATCATGTTAAAACTCAGGTGACTCCGTCCGAGGTCCTGGCCACAGTGCAGGAAGTGTTGGCCTAGGTGCCGGGCTATTACACAACTAAAGGCTATGTTCTCAAGCGATTTAATCTGGGCGAGGCCGATCGGATTATTACGTTTATTACGCCCGATCATGGCAAGCTCAAGGCGGTGGCGCGTGGCGTTCGACGGATGAAGAGCAAGCTGGCAGGACACCTCGAACTGTTTAGCCATGTTGAGCTGCATATTGCCGTTGGGAAAACCCTCGACGTGATCACCGGCGCTAAACTCATCGAGACGCCTCCAGAGCTCGATTATGATCAGCTGGCCAGCGCCTACTTGTATGCTCAAATGCTCGACAAGTTGGTTGATGAGGGCGATACACCTCAAGATATGTATACTATTACGCAAATGGCTCTTGAGGATTTGGTGGCCCGAGGGGCAAGCAGCCTTGGTGAACTGTATTTTAAGCTGCGGCTGGCTGCTTTACTAGGGTATCAGCCCGAACTCTCGGCCTGTGTTCGTTGCGACACTCACGATGGCGAGTTAGCGTACTTTTTTGAACCCTCACTTGGTGGTATAGTAGATGAAGCCTGTAAATTGCCGGGCAGTATAGCGGTTAGTCACGATGCCATTAAGCTATGGCGGGCCATACTGAGTTTGAGTCTCGTCAGCGTCCGTCGTATTGCTGGCGCCGAGCAAATTGCTCACCAGACGTTACCGGTCTGCAACGCATTTTACGATTATAACTTTGACCGACGCTTTACGGCCGCCGAGGTATTACAAGGATAATATATGAACAAAGAAGAACTAAATGCTATGACAGAAGAACAGGTCTCGGAGTATCTGCGTGATTGTGTGGCCACGCTTAAGGTGCTTAACGACATGGGTTCGAGCAAGTATGAACAAGTACACCACGACTACCTCAAGGATATCTCTGGTCTTTATGAGCTTGGTCGACTATCTGAAGACGAGTATAATGAACTTAAAGATGACGAGATGATGAGGTTTCAAGCATGAGCGAAGGAAAACACAAGACAAAGGCAACAGTTAGTATGGAGGACTTAGTAAGTCTCGCCAAGCGTCGTGGCTTTGTCTTCCAGGCTAGTGAAATTTACGGTGGTTTAGCAGGCTTTTACGACTGGGGTCCGTATGGTTCGGAAATGCTCAAGAATATTAAAGATGCCTGGTGGAACGCGATGGTGTATGGCCACACCAACATCGTCGGTGTCAATACGGCTATTATTCAGAATCCCAAGCTATGGGAGGCCAGCGGTCACGTCGAGACCTTTGCCGATCCAATGATCGACTGCAAGAGTTGTAAGCATCGGTTCCGGGCTGATCACGTGGCCGGCGTCGATACCAACGACCTCGAAAAGCTCGATACAGCTCTGGCCGATAAATCATGCCCTAACTGCGGTAAGAAGGGTACGTTTACCTCGGCTCGTAAGTTTAACATGATGTTTAAGACCTATGTCGGCCCAGCCGAAGATAGCGCCAACGTAGCCTATTTGCGCCCCGAAACTGCCGGTGGTATTTTTACTGAGTTTGCCAATGTACGTGAAACGACTCGTCAAAAACTGCCATTCGGTATTGCCCAGATTGGTAAAGCCTTCCGTAACGAGATTACCCCGCGCGACTTTGTCTTCCGCCTTCGGGAGCTGGAGCAGATGGAGATGGAATACTTCGTGTATCCTAACGATGCTCCAGAAGCCTATGAGTACTGGAAGAAGTTCTGTATGGACTTCTTGCAGCAGCTCGGACTTACCAAAGAGAATCTACGTCTCCGTGATCACGCCGATGACGAAAAGGCTCATTACGCTGCTGCTAGCGTAGACGTTGAATATAATTATCCATTCGGTGGCTTTAAGGAGCTGTGGGGGATAGCTAATCGTACCGATTACGACCTGAGTGCCCACATGAAAGCCAGTGGTAAGGATCTGACGTACTTCGATGAGCCAACCGGGCAGCGTATTACGCCGTACGTTATTGAGCCAGCGATTGGTGCCGATCGACTCTTTTTGGCCCTGTTTACCGATGCCTATACCGAAGAAGAGGTGAATGGCGAAACTCGTGTGGTCATGAAGTTTACGCCACAAGTCGCCCCGGTAAAAGTTGCCGTATTGCCGCTCAGTAAAAAACCAGAACTCTCCAAGGTGGCCAAAGAAGTTTGGAAGAGCCTGAGTGGCACTATGAAGGTAGAGTATGACGAAACCCAGAGTATTGGTAAACGCTATCGCCGCCAAGACGAGATTGGTACACCGCTGTGCGTAACTGTCGACTTTGATACTCTGGAAGATAAAGCCGTGACTGTGCGTCATCGCGATACCATGGAGCAGGAGCGCATCAAGATTGAAGAGCTGCCTACTTACATAACTATTAAGCTTGCCAACTTTTAAAGTATGAAAAAGTCACCCGAGGAACTGCTCGAACACATTGTCTTTTTGTATCAAAAATATTCGCACGAGATGCGGGCGACTACCCAGCCGTACTATCTAGAGCAGCTAAGAAAACACGACTCTAATTATGAGTATCATCCAGAGCATGATGTTGTTCGTGAGTCTCTTCTAGAGCATGTTGGTGTGCTTCCGATGCTCGCTATCGAGTTTTATCCATATATTGATGATGAACAAGTAGATCTTGGCAGGGCACTTACCATGCTTGCCATACACGATATTGGAGAACTGATCGTGGGGGATGTCTCAACCTTTAAAAAAGACACCTCAGACTATAGCCAGGAGCAACAAGCTGCATTATCGTTACTCGATTCCTCGTATCACGAAATATATAAGGAGGCCGAGTCTAAGCAGACACACACAGCTAAGTTTGCAAAATCAATCGATAAGATTGCTCCCGATATTCTGGACTATGTAACTGACGCTGTCGATACGCGATATCGCTTTAACGTTTTATATAAAAAGGAGCCTAACGAAATTGTGCCGCTAATCGTTGAGCACAAACGACCTCATATGCTTTGGAATCCATTCATGACAACGTTTCATGATCTGCTAATGAGTAAGGTATCGGAAAAACTAGTAGGATAGGGTACTTATTCTAAAAGTGCGGATATCTTTTTAGATATCTATTTGGATATCCAAAATGATATCCATAATAAAAAACAAAGCAGGGGAGAGGCGCTAAAACAGCGTCTTTTTACCATGTGGGTAAAATAACCATAAAAAGTGTTGACAGTGGGTAGAAGTGGGTAGTACACTTAATTCAGTGAGAGGGTAGAAACAAAAAACACATTTAAGATGAGCGCTATGGAATACTTCGAACGCAAACTAGACGATAAAAACCGCCTCACCATCCCTAGTGAATTGCGCGCCGAGTTCGCAAACGGAGTAGTCATCACGCCAGGTTTCAAAAACTACCTGCATCTGTACACAAAAACAACATGGGAAGCCGAGATGGAACCCGCCCTCAAGGGTGGAATTCTTGATGAAGCAGTTGCCGACCTCAACGACAAGTTTCGTTCGGGTAAGGTGAATGCCCAGCTCGACGCCAAGCAAGGCCGTATCGTGATCGATGCGCATCTGTTGCAACACGCTGGACTAAGCAAGTCTAAGCGCGAACTTGTAGCTATCCGCATTGCCACCGAAAAAGGTAGCTACTGGCGCCTCAGACAACCCGTGTAATTTGACATTTATATAGTCCAGAACGAGTCAAGATCAGGTATTTGGCAGCCAGCAGCGCCACCCATTCGAGCCGGCGTTTATAAGGCTCCTGCACCTTCGTCCGATTTAACTCCACCTCACACTTTTTTAAGGCCATCGCGCCTTGAATTCTATTTTTAAGGAATTATTTATAACTCATAATTCCTTACCACACAACTCCACACTCTTATGGCCTTCGGGTCCAAAAACAAAAACTTTCAAACAAAAGCTGACTGCTAAATAGGTGACCTTGACATGAACCCACACCACACACCCGTACTACTTGCGCAAACAATTGCGCTCCTAAACCCTAAGGACGGCGAAAGCTATCTGGATGGAACAGCCGGCTTTGGCGGACACGCCCGGGCGGTTATGGAGCTAATTGGAGATGAGGCGCCAGTAGTGCTGGTAGACCGGGACGAACACGCCACGCAGGCGCTCACAGAGAAATTCGGCGACCGAGTCGAGATTCTCCATAGCGATTATCTCGCGGCGGCCGAACTGCTCAAGGAGCAGGGCAGGGTGTTTGACCTGATCTTGCTGGATGTGGGTGTGTCATCACCACAAATCGACCAAGCGGAACGCGGCTTTAGCTTCCGGGCGGACGCGAACCTTGATATGCGCATGGATCAGTCACAAAGCTTAACCGCTGCGGAGATCGTTAATACCTGGAAACAGGAGACAATAGCTAACGTAATTTACGAATACGGCGAAGAACGACGCAGCAGGGCAGTAGCCCGAGCTATTGTGGCAGCCCGACCCATTGAGAGTACTAAGCAGCTAGCAGACATTGTCCGCAGCGTAGTGCCCAAGGGGGCGAGCAAGATTGATCCCGCGACCCGAACGTTTCAGGCAATCAGAATTGCGGTAAACAATGAACTTGACCAGCTTGCAAAAAGCTTACCCTTACTGGTAGACTTATTGAGTGCAGGTGGCCGACTAGCAGTGATAAGCTTTCACTCGCTCGAAGACCGCATCGTCAAACAGTTCTTTGACACCGAAAGCAAAGATTGCATCTGTCCGCCGCGAACATTGGTTTGTGTCTGTGAGCATGCCGCAACAGTTACCAAGCTCACTAAAAAACCAGTCGTCGCCGATAACAATGATTCCAACCCGCGCGCCAGGAGTGCAAAGCTCCGGGCCGTCATGAAAAAATAAAACAAAAAGAGGAGGTGCCATGAGCATCATCAAAGTGCAACAACAGGGAGCCCGCCGAGCCCAACGCGTAGCCGTACGCGTCGTAGCCTAGTCTACTTAGTCTGTTGGGACGGCCAGGAAAAAATAACCTGCCGTCCCGCCCCAAAAAAGTTTCAAAACAAAAATCAGGAGCAAACAAACATGACCACCGCCAGCTATGCGGTCCGCCGCAATCAAAATTTATCTCGAGCTGCAACTAGCAGCAAAATGGGGCCA
This sequence comes from uncultured Candidatus Saccharibacteria bacterium, assembly GCA_964585425.1. Lineage (GTDB taxonomy): Bacteria > Patescibacteriota > Saccharimonadia > UBA4664 > CAYXHD01 > CAYXHD01. The sequence goes on from CAZPDI010000012.1 coordinate 9,124, forward strand.
GTCTCGATGACTATCGCCGCCATTGCCATTATTAGTGTCCTCGCTCTCTTGTATCTGACGCAAATCACCAAGACCTCGGTCTTTGGCTATAAACTCAGTGATGCTCGCGCTCAACAAGCAAAGCTAACCGCTCAACACCAAGAGCTCCAGGTGGAAGCTGCTCGTCTGCAGTCGGTTAAGCAAATTCGCTCCTCACAAGCTGCTGCTAAGCTAACAACTCAGCGCAATGTCAGCTTTGCCAAATAACTATTCGGTAAACTCGGCGCATCCTGAGCGCCGTATTCAGTTCCTAGGGCTTATGGTCATGGCCCTAGGAGCGATGATTATTGTGCGCCTGCTGTATGTCCAGATCATTAAACACCGCACGTACAATGCTCAGGCGGCGACCAGTCAGTCCCGCAAGTTTGCCATACCCGCCGAACGCGGACAAATTTATGCCTATGACGATAATCAGGTAGTGCCTTTGGTACTTAACGAAACCTTCAAAACAGTTTATGCCGATCCAACACTTATAAATAACAAATCAAAGGTTGCTGCCGAGATTGCTAGCTCCATTGGCGGGAATGCTGCCGACTACGAAAAAAAACTTAAGACCAAGGGCAATTACGTTATTTTGGCCGAAAAAGTGGCACCCACTGCCGGCCAAAATTTGCAGGCCAAAGATTTAATTGGCATTGGGCTAACCGATAAAGTATATAGAACCTATCCAGAGGGTGACCTCGCCGCCCAAGTTCTTGGGTTCGTTAACAGCGATGGGGTAGGGCAGTATGGCGTAGAAGGCTACATGAATAAAGAAATAGGCGGAACCGATGGCTTGCGCCAAGTCAAAACCGATACCAAGGGTAACCCCATTGCCATTGCCGGGAGCATCGATAAGCCAGCTACCAACGGTAAAAGCTATGTTTTGACCATCGACCGTAATATTCAGGCTCAAGCCGAGTTGTCATTGGCAGCTGGTGTAAAAAACGTCGGTGCTAAATCTGGTAGTGTGATTGTCATGGATCCTAATAGTGGCGCTATTAAAGCCATGGCCAACTATCCCACGTTTGAGCCCAGTCAGTATGCTAAAGTGCGCGATTACTCCACCTTTAGTAATAGTGTCGTAACCAATCAATTTGAGCCCGGTTCCGGCTTTAAAATGTTCACTATGGCCGGTGGCTTGGATAGCGGCAAGGTTAAGCCCGAAACCACCTATAACGATACTGGCGAGGTCGAGCTCGACGGCTACACCATCAAGAATTCCTCGGATAAAAAGTGGGGAGTGCAGAATATGGGTGACGTTATCGAAAAATCTCTGAATACTGGCGTGATATTTGTGCTCCGCAGCATGGGCGGCAATCCCAACGATATAACCCTGGCGGGCAAAAAATTATTTTATAGTTATGTGCAAAAATTTGGATTTGGCAAACCAACTGGTGTTGAGCAATCTGGCGAGGCGGCTGGTAGTGTAAACAAACCCAGCACGGTCAGTGGTAACGACGTTAATTTTGCCAACATGACCTTTGGCCAGGGTATATCTACCACTATGATTCAAATGGTAACGGCCGCAGCAGCCGTAGCCAATGGGGGAAAATTATATCAACCGCAGCTGGTGGCCGGTGTAAAGACCGATGACGGCATAAAAGCTTTTTCGCCCAAAGTAATCAACAGTCAGGTAATCAGCAAACAGGCCAGCGAGCAAATAACCACCATGATGGAAAAAGTCGTCCAGGGTAAGTACGGATCTGGTTATAAGGCGCGTATGGCCGGCTATACTATTGCTGGTAAAACTGGTACGGCGCAGATCCCTAATCCCAACGGTCGAGGGTATCGCGAAGATAAAAATATTGGTACCTTTATTGGCTTTGCGCCAAGCAAAAATCCCAAGTTTATTATGATGGTCCGCATTAACGAGCCAAACGTTAGTGGCTTTGCAGAGAGTACTACCGTCCCGGTCTTTGCCGATATCGCCAAATGGTTGGTTACCTACATGCAGATACCACCAAGTAGTTAAAAGGAGTACAATAGGAACAAGCATGAACGAAATCACCATAATAAATCCAAACCTCATACCATTATCCCGCATTGTTGGTCAGGCTGTTTTAGCCTTTGTGATCGCCATGGCGTTAACGCCGCTCTATACCAAGCTAGCCTTTAAATTTAAATGGTGGAAGAAGGCTCGCGAGACCTCGGTAACCGGCGAAGTGGCTGCGGTCTTCCGTAAGCTCCATTTGGCCAAGCACGAAGCCCATATTCCAACCATGGCCGGCGTGATCGGTATTATTGCGGTTACCGTGACGACGATTTTGTTTAATCTGAGCCGCTCCCAAACCTATTTGCCGCTCGCTGCATTACTGGCTGCTGGTGGAGTCGGCCTGCTTGATGACATTATTAATATTCGTGGTGACGGCACCGGTAAGGGCGGGCTACGTTCGCGCCTAAAGTTTGGCCTAATTACCGCGGTAGCCCTAGCAGGAGCGCTGTACTTCTACTATAAACTGGGCTACAACCTGATACATATTCCGGCTGTCGGCGACTTTTCGCTTGGTGTTCTCTATATTCCGCTCTTCGTCATCGTCGTAGTGAGTACCGCTAACGCCGTGAATATTACCGACGGACTGGACGGCTTGTCTGGCGGCCTTCTGGCCACGGCATTTGGCGCCTATGGCGTGATAGCCTACTTTCAGGCAAACTTTGGCATAGCGGCCTTCTGCGCGGCTATGGTGGGGGCAATTCTGGCCTATACGTGGTTTAATATCTTCCCGGCGCGCTTTATGATGGGCGATAGCGGTTCATTTGCCTTTGGTACTGCGCTGGGGGTGGTAGCCATGCTGACGAACTCTGTATTTGTACTACCCATCATTGGTGCGGTCTTTGTGGTCGAAGCTGGCTCCAGCTTGATCCAGATATTTAGTAAAAAAGTCTTTAAACGCAAAGTCTTTAAGGTGGCTCCATTGCACCATGATCTCGAGGCTCGTGGCTGGCCCGAAGCCAAAGTAACCATGCGCTTCTGGGTGATTGGTCAAATGGTGGGTGCACTGGGTCTTATAATCGGCCTACTCGGGAACAAGTAATGAGTCTGTTGATTAAACCAGGTCGCGGCCATCAAGCTGATTACGTACTGATGATTGTGGGCGGTATCTTGCTAAGCATCGGCTTAGTGATCATGTATTCCATTAGTCCGGTACTCAGCTATAAGCTGTTTAATTCTACGAGCCGAAACTACTACTTCTACGGTCAGTTGTTTAGTACCTTTGTGGCTATAACTCTCGGTTTAATTGCCGCACGCATTTACTTCCCAAACTGGAAGCGTTGGAGCGTAGTGCTCCTGGGTATCACTATTTTTTGCTTGATTCTGGTGATGTTGCCAGGAATAAGCTTTACAAAGAACGGTGCCACCAGGTGGATTCGTTTAGGGCCGGCGTCCTTTCAGCCGGCCGAGTTGTTAAAATTAACGGCTGTAATTTATCTAGCGGCATGGTTTGAGGCGCGGCGCGAAAAAATGGCTAACTGGCGCGAGGTATTGGTGCCATTCTCGCTCATGTTCGCGGCCGCGAGCTTTGTTATCGTCATCGTGCAGCGCGATATGGGCACCATGATGGTCTTGACGGCCGCCGTTTTTGGCCTCTACTTTGTAGCTGGTGCACCAATCAAGCAATACGGTGCCTTACTGGCTGGTACGTTTGCTGCTGGCATCGTAGCAATTCTGGCATTTCCGCATCGCATGGAGCGCCTCTTGGTGTTCTTGGACCCATCCAAAGATCCGACCAACACCGGCTACCATATTAGTCAGGCGCTGATCGCTATTGGTTCGGGTGGCATTTTGGGTCGCGGATTAGGGCATAGCTATCAGATCTATGGGTATTTGCCCGAAGCCGCCAACGACTCAATATTCGCAGTTATTGGCGAGGAGTTTGGCTTGCTCGGCGCCCTCGTTATGTTGGCGTTATACTTTGTCGTGCTGCAGCGTGGTTTGCGTATCGCTCGACTCGCTCCCGATACCTTTAGTCGTCTCCTGGCGCTGGGCATCACACTCTGGCTGGGCTTCCAGGCGCTCATTAATATTGCTGCCATGCTCAGTCTGGTGCCGCTGACGGGCGTTCCATTACCGTTTATTAGTTACGGTGGATCAAGCTTAATGTTATCATTAATAGGCATAGGCATTTTGCTAAATATTTCTAAGTATACTAACCGAGAGGAAGCACATGCGAATACTAGTGAGCGGCGGCGGGTCCGGCGGGCACATTCTGCCAATCCTGGCGACGCTCGACGAACTGCGTAAACGAGAGTCTGATTTAGAGATATTGTATGTTGGTCAGGCTGGTAGTATGGAAGCGAGCGTTGCCGCGGCTCATGGTCTGGCTTTTGAGGCGATCCGTGCTGGTAAGCTGCGTCGCTACAGCGATGTATCCAAAATCCGCAGTATGACCGATATTAAAACCATCTCGCTTAATGTGCGCGATGTAACTCGCTTAGCAAGGGGCCTACGAAAGAGCCTTAGCATCCTACGCAGCTTTAAGCCGGACATCATCTTTTGTAAGGGCGGGTATGTGAGCTTGCCAGTAGGGCTGGCTGCTGCGCTGCTTAAGATTCCTTACGTTATTCACGAATCCGATTTACGCGCCGGACTTTCCAACCGGACACTCGCTAAATGGGCAACTAAAGTCGCAGTGGGCTTTCCAGTCAAGAATTATCATGATTTGCCCAAAGAAAAGCTCGTTTACACCGGCAGTCCTATTAGATCTGAGCTATTAACTACTGACCAGAAGAAATCCAAGAAACATTTTGGACTTAGTACAGATAAACCTGTTGTGCTAGTGACCGGTGGTGGGCTTGGCTCCCAGTCGCTTAACGACGTTGTTGTGACGGCCCTGCCCAAGCTACTTGAAGACTACCAAATCATGCACATTACTGGCGAAAAGGATATTGAGCACGTCCGCATCCGGTTGCGTGCCTTTAGTAAACAGGATCTGGCTGATTACCATGTATTTTCCTTTTTGCGCGAGGATATGCCTAAAGCTCTGGTCGCGGCCGATATCGTGATTACCCGCGCTGGTGCCACTACGCTAGCCGAAGTCGCGGCATTAGCTAAGCCGACTATTGTTATTCCACACCCCAGCCTCACTGATCAAGCCATTAATGCCAAAACCTTTGCCCGAGCCGGTGCCGTGCGCACGATTCCTCAGACGGGCTTAACGCCGGCTATTTTGTTGCGCGAATTGCATCGAATTTCTGATTCACCCAAAGAGCAAGAGCTGCTTTGTAAGGCCATTACGGGCTTTGCCAAGACCGATGCGGCTGCAGAGCTGGCTGATCTTATTATTCAAACTGCCGGAGACGTCCATGGCACTGCGGAATAACAAGCCCCGGCAAGTTCGCACTGGTTACGAAGTCTACACCGCTAAGAGCACTAATAGTCGGCGCGATCAGGGGCAGCCCACTCGTCCGCCGGTAGTCGCCATCACTAAACGCGTACCAAAATTTAAGAATGGCAAGCTAGTTTTGCTTATTATGGCCATTGTAGTGGGCATCTGGGCGCTTGGCAGCACCTTAATTAGCTCTGTTAAAATCACCGGCACAACTAATCTTTCCGACAAAGAGGTAGAGCGCCTGGTCCGTTCTAGCATAAGCCGTAACCCCTGGTATGCTAGTTACTTTACCGTCGGCGGCCTAAAGCTAAACCGAACATTACCCGAACAAGAGCCACGCATTAAAACGGCCACTATCACGAAGCGCTTTCCATCTGGCATAACCGTTACTATTGTGGAACGCGAACCGGGCGTGGTGTGGGTGAGCGCCGGCGAGAATTGGGAAGTGGATATAGAGGGGATTATCATTGGCGCGGCGGGGAGTAAAAAACCGATGGCCACCGTCATCGATACCGCCAACATTCCGGTTAAGCCAGGCGACAGAGTGGCGCCAGGGCGCTTCGTACGCTTTACCCAAGATATTGCTGCTGGACTCCCAAATCAAACGAGCCTGGCGATCGAAAATTTCCAAGTGCCAGAAAGTACCAGTGAGGTATATGTAAAAACGAATAAGGGATATCTCATAAAGTTTGATACCACGCGATCGGCCCTAGAGCAGCTTAAAGACCTAGCCCTCGTTATAAAGAATCTGAATGGTAAGGCACCGAGTCAGTATATCGATCTCCGCGTCGCTGGCCGGGCCTATTATCAGTAGGACCAGTGAATAAAACCCGAACATACAAATAGAGTAGGGGAGTTAGGCTTTTGTTCGGTATATGTATTTTGTTAATAAATAGAGAAGTGCAACAAATTGCGACACTGCCTGTGGAAAACTTTTGTGAAATAGGAGAGTGAGGGAGTGAAATTTCACAAAATCATTGTATAAATTTACAACAGTTTCTTAACGATCTATGTTCGGTTTACTCACCTCTTTGTTCGGTTTTTGTTTCAACGCGCAGAGCCACTCTCTTAAAAAGAATGTTTAACATTGTTATAACAATGTTAAATTAGTTTTTGAGGGAGTTCTCCCTCCGTAAGTAGTACATACGGCCTAATAACTACTTATATCGATTTATCCCTCTACAAAGGTATTATTTAAAGGTATGAGTAATCAACTAATGATTAGAATACCTCATGTCGCAAAATATACATTGTGCGACATGACTCCTATATACGGAGAAGTGCTCAACTATACTCTTCCCTGCTATTTCCAGCGGTATCATTTTGTAGTTGCTTGTCACTCCACTCTCTGCGCTGGGCACCACGGTGCTATTTCCCACCCATTACTGCTAAATTTTGCCATATGGCGCCTTTTGGCTTTGTTCGGGTATGTTCGGTTTGGCTATTGTTTGTTGCGGAAGCTAACTTCTTCGCCAGCCTGGACTTCTTGAGCGGTCTGAACCAGCTTGGCGTCGACTTGATGTGTCAGCACGTCAGTTTTTACATCTAATGTTTGATCATCGTTTTTTGGCTTTTGAGATTTAAATTCCGTAGCTTTGACCTGTTTATTGTCTGAACGACGTGGAGCTGGCTTATGATCAGGGTTCTTAAGAGCCGTAAGAATGTTCGGTTTTTGTTCGTCGCGAAGTTTTTGGTTGGCTACTTGTGGGGAGGCATGGTTATTACCTACCGGTACCGCGACCTTATCGTCGCCGTAGAGCTCGTCTCCGGCCCATTTGCGTATTTCTTCTTCTACGCCTGCTTTGTCACTGGCAAAGCGCTCACGCGAGAGCTCCACGACACGGGCATCGGCGGCCAGCGAAGCCGCCACGT
>CAZPDI010000013.1:0-16295 GCA_964585425.1 uncultured Candidatus Saccharibacteria bacterium
GTGTAAGCACAGTAATGTGTTCAGCCGAGGTGTACTAATAGTCGATTGACTTTTTACTTGTTCTCCATAGGTTATGCACCCGCTTACGTGTAAGCATGGGTAGGCTATGGAGAGAACGAGACGTTTGACTAGCAATTTGTGATTCATAAATGAATCATTGTACCTTATCTATACATATGTTCGACACATTAGTGTCGACTGGTTCTCATCTGAGGCGACTCAGGTTATAACCAGCCGGTGCTTATGGCGAGGAGGATACACCGGTTCCCATCCCGAACACCGAAGTTAAGCTCCTCTGCGGCGATGATACTCTTTATGGGGAAAGTAGCGCAGTGCCGGATTATCATCAAGCTCATCCGAAAGGATGGGCTTTTTGTATGGTTGCAATCTGGTTTGAATCTTAGTAGAGTAGATAGGTAAGCATAACAGCGATTAATTTTACTATGGCTAAGAAAAAACATAAACATACTCATACACCGATATTTTACCTCTTCCAGGTCGTTCTCATTTTGACTCTGCTTTATGTATTGTTCCCTTGGACGCCAAGCGTCGAAGCCGCTTCTAACCCCGTTATCACCTTATCTAAAGAGCAGCAGTGTAATCTTGATGTATCCACCAAGAAGCTTAATACGGCGCTGGAGCAGAGCGATAAGTTGAATCCGTGCGTAGAAGTGGCACCCCTTAAGCCGGTAGAGCCTACGGTAAAAAAAGTTACCGTCATACAAGTTATGGAAGATGTGCCAACGGCCGTTTCTATGGGGCAACAAATGGCCGCTGCCCGTGGCTGGACGGGTGCTGAATGGGATTCGCTGTACCAACTATGGATGCGTGAATCAGGCTGGAACCCTCGCTCGGCAAACCGTAGTAGTGGCGCCTGTGGTATTCCTCAGGCTTATCCGTGTAGCAAGATACCGGATAAGTCGACTGCTGGTCAGATCGCTTGGGGGCTCAATTACATTGCGAATCGGTATGGTTCGCCCAGCGTGGCCTGGAATTATTGGTTAAATAATCATTCATACTAGGGGATACAGAGATGGCAAAACTACTTCAGACAAGACTAAAGCAGGCTAAAACGACGGTTGATACGCTTGGTAACAAGCAATTGCGTGTTGGTAAGCGAGTTAAGCTTAGTGGCTGGCTAATTTTTGACGGTATCGCCCTCATCATTATTATCGGTGTGGCCACCATGCGCTTGACGCATGCAGGGGTGGACTATAGCTTTGAGCGTCTACCGCAGCAGATGCAGGGAGGTACCCTCAAGCAGGGTGTAGTGACGGGCGACTACCGTCAGCTGGTTGCAGAAGGCATACATGCCGAGGCCTCCAGTACTGTCACCGCTGCAGAAATGGCCGCATCTAAGCAGGTGTGTGCTCGATTGCGGGTTGCCTCTAGCGATACCTTCGTGGATATTCAGGTTAATGGAAAGTATGCCAATAAATTCGTCAGTAATGCCGGTGACACCGTTGTTTGTGTCGACGTAAATAACCAGAACGCAGGCGGTGTGGTCTACGCTGGCACCAGCGGTAACGCTGATGTTTATAGCATCTATGGCACTAAGCAGTAAAATAGGGTATAGTAAATCCAGATAAGCACAAGAGGGTTGTGATTTGGTTGAAACAAAAAAACCGCGGGTAATGCGATTTAACTTGCGTCAGCATAAGGTTACGAAGCTACAGGTAGTTGCGTTAGTAGGGCTTGTTGTTCTGGTGGGCGCCGCCGTGGTATATAAAAGCTTTGCGGGTAGTAATGCCAAGTATGTTCCTAAGGGAGTGACCAATCTTAAGGGTTACGGCCGAGCCATACGGGTAAATCCTACAGCAACCGGCGGATATGCCATGGATGGCCATGGTCAGCTTTTTGCTTTTGCAATCGGCACCACTACCGGTAAGGCGCCCTACACTTTGCCAACCAGTTATTACTCGACCGGAGATACCGCTCGTGACTTTATCGTTCTTGACTGGAATAATCCGTCGGTACTGATACTTTCTAAGGACGGTCAGTTGCATACCGTTGGCGCCAATCGCGATGTGCGCATTGAGGCCGTTACAACAAATACCGCTCGAAAAATTATGATGTACGATAGCAGTCGCGGATACATCTTAGACGGCAGTGGCCGATTTATCCGGTTTAGCATTAATAATGCTTCGCTCCCGCCAGCGATGGGTGGTTACAATATTCGCACCGGCCAAGATTTTTATCGTAGTGCTATTCTTAATCCCAATAAACAAAATGGCTACCTGGTTTCTAGCGAAGGGAACATTTACGAGTATCGCGTCGGCAATAACCCCATGCCTAAGCCACTAAGCGGCGGTACGGTGTGGCAAGGGGTAGATAAAGCCATCGATATCACTATGGCCAATTGGACCAGTCTGCAGGGTTACGTGATTGCCAGTGACGGTGGCTTCTATGCCTTTAATGGCGCGCCGAATGATTACAGTAAAAAGAGCGGTGCTCCGTTTAATTTTGGAACCAGTATTCGCGGCTACGACCAGGTCCCAGGTAGGGCACGGTTCGAAATCAGTAAAGATGGTACCGTTTACGTCTTTAGTTTACCCAACTTCCTGGTTGCTCAAAACGATAAAGAGATATATCCGCCACCAGCCGCCAAACCCTTCGTGCCGCAGGGGCCGCTTAAATATGGGTACTATCGTATGCCCATCGCACCCAATGGCGAGTACGACTTCTATAATCCGAATGTTGCACCATACAACACCCAGCCAACGCCAGCCAAGAATGGAGCCACTGTAAATCAGCGCTGTGGTAGCTTAGAATTAACAAAAATGATTTACGCCGTCGCCAAGCAATGGCAGGCTACCTATGGTAAAGACGGGAGTCGCATTAATGTCGGCGACCTCAATGCTGCTGGCCATATTAGCCATAGCCAGGGCGTCGATGTAGATATACGTACCAGCAACTTATCGGCCGCTAATCTGTTGAACGCCCAAAAGTATCCGTATTTACGCGACCGATCTGTTTGGCTGGCCGAGCGCTTAATCGATAACGGTGCGCGCCTTATTCTCTACAACGATAGCGCCATATATGCTCGGGTAAATGCTTACGGTCGATCCAAGGGCCTTAATTACAATGTAATGCAGTATTACGATCTCCATAATGAGCATATGCACGTTCGTATCGGCTCACGATCGTCTTCTGGCAACCCGTTGGCCTTGCAGCCCACAAATGATTGTCCATAAGTTTGATATACTGCACACATAACAAGGAATCTCATGAAAGCGACGACTAAGCAGACCGTACGACAGGCAGTCAAACTAGGGCTGGGGGCAGTGGCGTTAATCGCCTTAGTGCTGATTGGCTACCGATACTATAACCAACCAGTGCAAAGCTGGAATGCCAATGACTTTGAAGGACGCAAGCCTGACGTGGTTCAAGAAAAAGGCCAAGGGCAGAAGTATTGGACTGGCGGTACTATAGGCAACGGTTTTTACGTGACCAATACGTCGGTAAGCCCCAACAGCCCCAAGACATACTGCGTTAACGGTGGTGTTACGAGCCCGTCTGCACAATTCATCTTGGGCGGCGTAGCCCTGGAGGCAGATAATGGATACTTTACCCGTTGCACCAGCGTAAGCGTCAATGATCAACAGCAACTGAATTTTAGTGTAAAAAGTGGCACAGTCCAGATTTATAGCATCGATCGCAAGCGCTAAGCCGTTGAGCCAAGCCCTGGCGGCCGGCATACTCCTAAGTGTTCCTTTCTGGAGGGCAGGTTATGGTTGGCTCGCCATACCATGCGTTATTGGTTACTTACTTTGGCTGGATCGGAAGCCCACAACGCGCCAGATCTGGCTGAGTGGCATAGCTTTTTTTGCAGTGGTCGTTAATTGGCTGTACCGTATCCACGCTACTGACTTAATTCCTAATAATGCCCTTGCCATACTCTTTTTGGTACTAACATTCTCGATAGTGGTCGGCTCCCTGAGCGTCGGCTTCTTATTATTTGGCTACACATACAACAAATTGGGAATCGAAGTTAGCCAACCTCGATCACTGATTATGATACCGGCGCTCTGGGCCCTGAGCGAATGGGGGCGTAGCATTTTATTTTCGGTCATTGGCATGGGGCCCGGCGGAACGTTTGGGGCGCATTGGAACTTCGGGTCATTGGCCTTTCCGGCTAGTATGACGCCACTTGGGTATGCCGGCCGAATCGTAGGGCAGTTTGGGCTGAGTGCTTTGGTGCTTCTTTTGAGCCTGGGGGTAATCTTTTTGATTCGCAAGCAGTGGAAGTGGGGGAGTATAGCTATTGGCATCATTTTAGCTATCTGTACAACAGGTTGGCTCATAAGCCCCTCGTCTAAGGGTTCTACGCTACGTGTGGGCCTTTTACAGTTAGACGATAGTAGTTACAGTGATTATGGCTATCAGCGCGATCTGGAGGCTATAACGAGCTCCCATACCCCATCTCGACCCCTGGACCTGTTTGTATTGCCAGAATACTCCTATATTTTTACTACGAACGAGTACAAGGTGGCCGAAACCACGGCGCTCGGTAAGATTACAACAGATGAGAGCCTGATTATTACGAGCCGAAGCGGTGAGGCCGATCGGGGACATAAAAATCTTGTAACGTTTTATGCACCCAATGGGCGAATTGTTGAGCAGCAAGAAAAGGAGTTTTTGATACCAGCGGGAGAGTATGTGCCGTATTTTTATGAGTGGATACTGGTTTTATCGGGTAATACCAGCGTTATTGGTGCGCATCAGGGCAAGAATACGGTTGCGCCAAGTGATCAAGTGACTAAACCTGTTGCATATCAGGAAAGTAAAATTGGGTCTTTGGCGTGTTCGGGGGTGATTGCGCCGGACTTTTATCGTCGACTCAGTCATGATGGCGCTACAGTTCTGACGAATAGTGCGGCCTTGAGCACCATGGGGCTTTCGAGCGCATATTATGCTCAGGGACGCCAGATGGCCAACTTTATTGCCGTGTCGACGGCCCGACCCTTTGTGCAGAGTGCTCGAGGTGCACAGGTGTTTGTGGTGGATGGTAATGGTAAAACGGTGGCCGAGAGTAATACGCCGGGTGTGCATTACATAGAAGGGGAAGTGGCCACTAATACGGTCAAAACCCCTTACACCTACATGGGCGATCTAGGAGTGCTACTACTTTGTGCGGCATCTGCTATCTGGGGAGGCATCTTATTTAAGTCCGGCAGCAATAACCATAAAGGGTATTGACATTGCATGGCTGTTATGCTAATATTGCTTACATCTTCGTAAGAAGTGTGACATAACTAAGTATTTGGAGGGTGTGTAAGGAGATTTACATGCCAGGTACTATGGCCGGTGGCCGCAAGGCTGCCAAAACTAACAAAGCTCGTTACGGCGAAAATTTCTACGAAATGATCGGCGCAGCGGGTGGTAAGACGAGTCGTGGTGGTGGTTTTGCCGCTAACCGTGAACTCGCTAAAATCGCTGGTCGTAAGGGTGGCCTCAAAAGCCGCCGTTCTAAGACCACTGACCAGTCTTAATTGACTGGAGCCCACCTTGTTAAAAGCCCCAATCGTATGAGCGGGGCTTTTAGGTTGCCAAAAAATTCGACGGTAGGTCTAAACGGTGACGCTGCACCCGGGCGGATTTACGATCGTTTGTTTTCCAGTGAGCGCCACATTCGATACAGCTAAAACGATTGCGTGCCCGTTGCAAGCCAAAAGCGCTGCAGTCGGGGCAGGTAGCTCGTTGCTCCAGCCAATGTTGGTAGGTAAATAAACAGTTTCGGATATGATCGCTATCGGGCTGCACCGCGTAGCTGGGCGAAAGCGTAAGAGCGTGCTCCCAGGCATCTTGTTCCATACGCAGTAATTCCGCATCAAAGGTGTAAAAGCGATGGCCAAGCAAGCCATGGCTAATTTCGTGGAGAAGACCAAAACGACCGATGTTGGTGTCGAGGCCATCAGGATTATAAAGCACGATTTTATCGAGCGGTAACCATACGTGGAAATCGCCCTCCTCGAAATCGAATTGATCAAACGAATTGATAATGTCCAAACGCACCCTCCACGATCAACTATACGCTGGCGGTGAAGCGAGCGTCTAGCATAAGCATTTTATTAGCACGACACAATTGTTGACAAGTGGCAACCAGGCTTGCTAGGGTGGGTATAACCGATTGGCGGGTATGTAAGTGCTCACCTCCTTGCATGCTCGTCCGGTCGGGGCTTATAATAGTTCTACAAATAAGGGGGCCGGTGGTATGAAATTTTCACGAGATACAATGCGAACGGTATTGGCACTGCTTTTGATTATTATTATCGTGGTGGCCACCTTTGCCTACGGCAACTCGCAGCGTAAAAAACAACAGGCCGAAAACAAGGCTAAAGTCACCGAAACTCAGACCAAGAACAGCTCGTCGAGTAACGAAAAATCAGCTACGGTCACCTCTGGTACCCCAACAACTACTACTCCAAGTAACAATTCTAGTAGCCCTAAACCGAGCACAACTCCTGATACAGGTGGCCATGCTCAAGTTCAGCCCACCGTCATGCCCGAAACAGGCGCTGAGGCCAGTTATGCCGTGCCAGTGCTGATTACTGTTGCAGCAGGCTACTTTTACGTCCGCAGCCGTCAACGCCTGGCCTTTGCACATAGCAATTAATATTGACAAAACTATAAATTTGCTTTACTATAACCTTGTCCTTTGATAATTTACCTTATTTGCCTCATAAGGGTGGCGTTTTGTTACTAATATCTTAGTGTCAGTACGCCGCCCTTAAGCTGAGGCTTCAGGCCATGATATACCACCGTGGTGTGAACATGGATGAGTACGGCACAGGAGACTTCGATGATTGAAGCACGCAATTCTGAGCAGCTGACGTTCATCACCAGGGTCATCCCTGATGTCGTCGCTTCCTTCGGGGAGCTGAAGGAGGCCGCCCAGATGACTTACTGGAATCCGGAGATCACGCCAGAGAACTTCCCTGCCAGCTTCTCGCCGCGAGAGGGCAAGCTCGGGGAGCAGGAGCTGGGTCTGCACCACTTCGACCCCTTCGTTAGCAATGATGAAGCCACGGCGAGGCTCCAGGCACTTGGCTTGGAGCGCGTGACGGAATTCCGTGTCTTCTTGGCTTACATCGCAGCCAACCCTGACTTGCAGCGAGAATTCCCCATCCTCAGTGGTGCGACCTGGCGGGGTTCTCACAACAGCGTGATGGTCGAGAACTGGCTGGTGCTGGCTCATGGCGACGCGCGGCGTCGACTGTTTGACCTCTCTTTGATACGCGAGAAGAACGATGCCTGGCGGGCAGACTGCCGCTTTCTTGTTCGTCGCGTATAGCGGAACCGTCTGTTCGTCTCGCCTGGGTGCTAGCCTGGGCGAGACGAATGGTCACAATATGAGTTATAAATTAAGCGCCCACCTTCCGGTGGGCGCTCTTTGCGTCCGGAAGATGGGCGAAGATCAGGCAGCGACGGGCACCCAACGGGTCACTTTTCCATCCGAACCATAGATGTAGCAGTCACGAATGCTGGTAGGCATCCGGAAGCTCTCATCGATGTCGCCGGGAAAGCCGAGGAAGTAGCGGACGCGGTCGTAGTCGGAAGCGGTTGCCGACCGGAAGGCAAGGCGTGCATCGTTGGCGATCTCAGTATCGCCGCTGTCGGCACATCGTTGGATGTCTTCGAGTGCGTCGGCAACACGGCAGAAGTGCGGGGTGGGCTCCGGATGCCCCGTGTGGCGGATGAGCAGGTTGGTGGCCTCAATGGCCTCGTCTGGCATGCCGTCGCTGACGAGCATGATGATCGGGGCGAGCAGTTCAGGCATGGAGGACTCCTGGGGTGCGGGGGATACGGTTGTGTCCAGCGAATGAGGCTAATTATACGCTTTTAGAGGTAAAATGTCTAGAATATCCTTTACCAGGAAGCGGTTTTGAGGTACAATAAAGGTAATCATTCGGGAGGAATCTCGGGTGAAATCTTTTTGGAAGGAGGCATCTTAGAAAAATGCCTACAAAAACTATTACAATGGAAGACCTATTAGCCGGGAGCGATATCGCAACCTTGGCAGTAGGCGACGTCGTGGAAGGAACCGTTATCGCGGTTGATAGTCACGAAATTTGGCTGGATCTTGGTGCTCGTGGCACCGGTCTGGTTATTGGTCGAGAAATCGATCAAACCGATGGTATTAATGTTGGTGACAGCATTAGTGCTAGCGTGCTCGAACCCGAGACTGACAATGGTTACGCCGTGTTGAGTCTCAAAAAAGTTGCCAAAGAAAAGGGCTGGGAAACCCTTGAAGCTCGTTTGGCAGCCGGCGAAGTATTTGCCGTCAAGGCGTATGACGCCAATAAGGGTGGTCTGTTGATTGAGGAAGAAGGCATCCGTGGCTTCTTACCCGTCAGCCAGCTTTCGGCCGAAAACTATCCACGCGTTAGTGGTGCCGACAAGGATGAAATCCTGCATCGCTTAAGCAGCTTAGTTGGCAAACCCCTCCAGGTTCGTATTCTGGATTTGGATCGCAAAGATAATAAGCTCATCTTTAGCGAAAAAGCAGCTCGACGTGAAGACACCGAGAGCAAAGTCAGCCAAATGAAGGTCGGCGACATCGTTGAAGGCGTTGTAACCGGCGTCGTAGACTTTGGTATCTTTGTTAACGTCGACGGCGTTGAAGGTTTGGTTCACATCAGCGAGATCGCTTGGGATCGTGTGGCTAACCCAGGCAAGTACGTCAAGGTTGGTGAGCACGTTCAGGCCAAGATCATTAGCATTGATCGTGACAAACTCAGCTTGAGCATGAAGCAACTCTTGCCAGATCCATGGCTCGAAGAAATCGCCAAGTACAAGGTCGGCGATAAGGTTGATGGTAAAATTACCCGCATTACGCCATTTGGTGCTTTTGTGCAGGTAACACCAGCAATTGAGGCCCTTGTACACATTAGCGAGCTCAGTGACGAGCATGTTGAAGATCCAAGTACCTTGGTTAAGACCGGCGAGACCAAAACCTTTACGGTCATTGCCATCGACGTTGAGGCTCACAAGCTGAGCTTAAGTCTTAAGACTAAAGCGGCTAAAGCCAAGGAATAGTCTCGTGGCCAGCGCACCAGAACGGAGCTGTGCGGTATGTCGCAAACGACTACCACAGGCACAGCTCCAACGCTGGACCATCATAGCGGGGGAGGCTCAACAGGGGCAGCAAGATGGCCGGGGCTACTACAGTTGCCCTAATTGTGCCGACAAAGCAAAAATGGTAATCGAAGGCCGCGCCCAGGCCCTACGTAATAAACGGAGAAAATAATGGCTGAAGAAACCACACAACCTAAAGCCTTGGAGATTCCCGAAGTAATTACCGTGGGTGAGTTTGCTGGTAAGTTGGGTTTGCCAGCTACCAAAGTGATTGGCGAACTAATGCGTAATGGCGTCATGGCCAGCATTAACGAGCAAATTGATTATGACACGGCAGCTATTATTGCGGCTGACTTGGGTTTTGATGATGTAGTGCCGGAGCCAAAAGCCGAAGACGCCATCCGCGCTGGCCGTAAAGAACTTGCCGAAGGCGAAGGCCAGGTGCGCCCACCAATTGTGGCCGTTATGGGTCATGTCGATCATGGTAAAACCTCTCTATTGGATGCCATCCGTCAAACCAGTGTGGCTGAGGGAGAAGCTGGTGGTATCACCCAGCATATCGGTGCCTATCAGGTTAAGCGTAAAGATCGCTGGATAACCTTCTTGGACACACCAGGCCACGAGGCCTTTAGCGCGATTCGTGCTCATGGTGCCAGTATGACCGACGTAGCCATTATCGTGGTGGCGGCCGATGACGGCGTGAAGCCCCAAACCAAAGAAGCCATTCAGCACGCTAAGGATGCTGGCGTGCAGATCGTAGTGGCTATTAATAAGATCGATAAAGAAGGTGCCGACGTAAACCGCGTTAAGACCGAGCTATCCGAGATTGGCTTGATCGCCGAAGATTGGGGTGGAGATATTGTTATGGTGGAAATCTCGGCCAAGGCTAAAACGGGTATCGAAGAGCTTCTGGATGTTGTGCTGTTGGTTGTTGATCTTCAGGATCTGCGCGCTGACAGCGAAGGTACGGCCGACGGTGTTATTATTGAATCTCATCTCGATACCGGTCGCGGTCCAGTGGCCACCGTGCTGGTTCAAAGCGGCACGCTCAAAGTTGGCGACTTTATTGTAGCCGGCAGCACGTATGCTAAAGTTCGTAACCTCGATGATTATCGTGGCAAGCATATTAAGCAGGCCACGCCCGGTATGCCGGCTGTAGTAAGCGGCTTTAAAGCGGTACCTGATTTCGGTCATCTATTCGTTCAGGTAGCAAACGAAAAAGTCGCTAAAGAGCAGGCGGTTTCGAGTCGACGTCAAAGCTCGATTAAGAGTATGGTTAAAGTTAAGAAGATTGACGTTGAAGCTCTGACTTCAGCTATCACCGCTGGCGACGTTGACGAACTCAACGTAGTGGTTAAAGCCGACGTACAGGGCTCGTTGGAGTCATTACTGGAAAGTCTGGCGAATCTCCGTAATGCCGAAGTGGGCGTTAAAGTTGTTAGCTCGGGCGTCGGTGATGTGAGCGAATCAGACGTGTCCAATGCTGCGGCCACCGGTGCATTGGTGCTGGGCTTTAACGTCAGTACGAGCTCGGCGGTTAAACAATTGGCTAATCGCGAGAAAGTAAATATTCAGTTATACCGAGTTATTTACGAGCTTCTGGATGATCTTCGCAACATTTTGAGCCAGATGCTCAAGCCCGAGACGATTGAAACCGAGCAGGCTACCCTCAAAATTTTGGGCGTCTTTAAGACCACTAAAACTAAAGTAATCTGCGGCGGCGAAGTAACCAGCGGTAAGGTCATGAATGATCTTGATCTGCGCATCATGCGCGGTAAAGAGGTTATTGGTGAGGGTAAGATTACGAACTTGCAGAAAGACAAACAAGAAGCCAAAGAAGTCTTTGAAGGCGAGCAGTGTGGTATGAGTGTCGAAACTTCGACGCCCATCGAAGTTGGTGATGTCTTGAGCTTCTACACCAGCGAGCAACGCTCCCGCACCTTTGAGGCCTAATGAAGAATAAACGTGTTTACCAAGTAGAAGAAGTCGTCCGCCGAGCAGTCGCTGCGCAGATACCACTCGAGTTGCCTGATCTGGCCGCCAATGTAACAGTTACACGCATGGACGTCAGCCCCGATTTGCGTCACGCTACCGCTTGGATTGGTGTAGTTGGCAAGATTGACGGCGAAAAGGCCGTAGAGCGCCTCCACGGTATGGTAGGGGCTTTCCAAATGGCCATTGCTAAAGCTTTGGCGACTAAGTTTACGCCCCGCCTCCATTTTAAGCTCGACACCAACTCGCAATACGCCGCCGAGATTGATCAGCTGCTCAAACAGACATAGCTTACTAACATCATTACGGTTATGGTAAAATAAGCCCAATAGGGCCTATTTTTATATGACACCACCAAAAGAATCAGGATCAGAAAGCAATAACGGTTCAGAATTTGCCGCACCGACTGCCGAAGCAGTACGGGCTGAGCTTATGTCTGACGTTGAGGATCCGGAGTCGCTAGCCCGATCTTTAGGCGTTCTTAAGGAACCATCCGTTGCTATTCCGGTGCGCGTGGAATCTGAGCTTACTTTACCGCCTCAGGCTGAGCTTAAAGTCTCCGATCAGGCTCAGAATCTCGAAGAAATTAATGCTGATATTGCCGCTAAAGCGCCCGAGCTACAGTCTGGGAATTCTCTGGCTCAGCAACTTCTAGAGCGACAAAACACGTCTATTGCCGAGGCTCAAGTCCCCGAAAAACGATTTATAAAAAACCTCGAATCGACTCTAGATAAAGCGCGCAACCTGGATGAACTCGTACAATTAATAGATAACTCCGAGGCAATTGGTCATATTGCTAAAGTAGAAGACGAAGGAGATGAGGCGGCATGGTATCGAGCCGTGCCAGGTGATCATAAGGGCTCATTAGCTATGAATGTGTTGGAGCAGGCGCGCCAGAAGCTTGAAAAAAGGAGCAGTGTATCGCGGGCTAAAGATGGGCTGAGTCGAGCATATGAATCAGTGAGCGACATACGACAGGCTCGTTCGGAGCGTAAAGCACACGACAAAATGCTTGATGAGGCTCATGCGGAAAATAGCGCTCGCGATAAAGCGAAAGATGAGGCCGAAGAAGCCATGTGGGATCAGGCAATAGCCGAAAATCGCGCCCTGGACGTGCGTCGTCTAAAAGAAGTCGAAGATGCTGCTTTAATTGGACCTGATAGTTTTGAAGATTTTGTTCAGCAAGAAATAGATAAAGTTATTGAACCTATCAAAGAGGAAATACGCCAAGTGCAGGCGCGTCAGAATCGACTAATGGCCGCAACTGAGAGAATGCCATTACATGATCGTAAGGATCTGGAAGCAGCAAATGCTCATGAGCTAGATGCACTGTATAAAAAAGCAGCGAATGAACGCCGAAAAGCTATAGAGAAATCAAAGGAACAAAGAGCAGACCTTACAAAGGGCTTGCGCGAACAAGCAGTTGGAATTGATGAGTTTGAGCGGGACTTAAAAGCTGGTACATACGTGTACATTCCAGATAAAGAGATGCATCCAGAGATGTCTGCTTTACTTGCTGGAGCGAATGGTGAATTGGTGGGTGCCGACAATGAACCCTTTTATGAAGACGAATATGATATCGATAATGGAAAAGGCAAACATCCAACACGTATGCAGATACTTGTTTATCGAACAGAAAACCCAAGCTTGTATGTAATAGAAGATTGGGATAAAACAAGCGGTAAACTTAAACGCCAGTCATTGGTTAAAGGAACCAATGTGCTTGTGGCCGCCAAAGAAAATGGTAAAGGGCGATTGAGTCGGGGACGACAAAAACTGGAGCTATCTAATGCCGTATATGAAAAATTGGGTCCAGTTGAGTCTAAAGATGTTGTCGATGATTCAGGCACCTCATCTAGTGAAGGTTATAGCAACTACATCCGAAATCTAACTCGCACCGGCGGGGTTACTCTTGATAATGCTCGCCAACTGGCAAATCCAACAAACAAGAAGAATAAGAGAACTGAAGGCTTCATAGCATTACTAATGAAAAATATAGAACAGAACGCTAAAAAGAGATAGGATTGCCGGCCAGGAAGTCGCGGCTGGACATTTCGCGTTTGCCGGCGGGTTTGAGCTTGGTTATAACGAGTGCATCTTTTTGGCAATAAACGGCTAGTTGTTTTTCATCAACGAAGAAGTTGCCAGGATTGCCGGACTCCGGAATCACTTCGGCTTCGGTGATAGTTACAGGTTTGTCATTAATTTCCGCAGAACTGCCTGGCCAGCCAGCGTAGGCCCGAATCTCTCGCTCTAGCTGCTCGGCTGACTTTACCCAATCAAGACGCCCGTCTTCTTTGGAAATCTGCTTTGTATAGGTTGCGTTTGATTCGTCTTGGGCCGCAGGTGATAAACTGCCATCTAAGATCTGCGGTAGAGCTGTGATTACCATTTCAGCGCCGAGGTTCCCGGCTGCGTCAGCGACCTCCTGTTTTGATGGTAAGTCGTGTAACTTGAAATCATTTTGAGCATAGACTGCCCCCGCATCCATTTTTACATCGAGCTGCATCAGGGAGACGGTGACGGATTCATCACCATTCAAAATAGCTGTTTCGAGCGGTGCAGAACCACGATAATGGGGGAGGTTCGACGGATGCACGTTGAGAATACCGTGCTCAAAGTGCTGTATAACTGATTTTGGAACAATTTTGCCATACGCTGCTAGGACCGCGATCGGTGAGGTTAAATCTTTAGAAAATTCGTATAGAACAGGAATATTATGGCTAGCTGCGAGTTCGGCAACCTCTAGGGTTCGTTCTTTGCGGCTGGTGGTGCGATCGTTATTGACGATGACGGCCTCGATGGGATAGCCGGCCTCGATGAGCGCGTTCAAGATTGGCGCCTTGGTTGTCACGCCGGTCGCCAGGCGCTCATTGCCAAAAAAGACAATACTTGGTTTAGGGGAGTTTAACGAAGTCGCCATTGGCTGCAATCTTTCGGAGCTTAGTTGGGTCGGTTACACGGTCAACAAAAACAATTCCGTTGGTATGATCGATTTCGTGCTGGAAGACTTGAGCCAAGAAGCCAGTCGCCGTTAGCCGTACTTCCTTACCCTCAAGATTGAGTGCTTTGACCTTGACCTTTGGATAGCGCGGAACGTGGCCATAGATACTATCGACGCTCAGGCAGCCTTCCCATTTTTCTTCGGGCTCACCCATCTCTTTTACAATCTCCGGGTTTATAAAGACACTGAATGACTTATCATCTAAGTCCTCCATATTGTCGCGAACGATTACCACGCGCTCGAGCACGCCAATCTGGACGGCAGCCAGGGCCGCACATGTTTCGTGATCGCGGTGAGCTTCCCAGTCTAGGCTGGCGGCCAACATATCCTCAGCGAGTTTGTGAATTGATTCATCAATAAAACCAACGCGCTGGCTTTTTTGGCGCAAGCGTTCGTCGGGAATTACAATAATGTCTTTTCGGCTTTTATTACTCATCTATAACAAGTTTATCGGATCCAGATCAATTGTCCAGCCAGCGGGAAGTGATTGGGCGATTTGCACGAGTTTGCTACGGTCTTTGGACTTGATGATTAGCTGCCAGTGAAACTTACCGTGTAATCGTTCGGCAAAGGCCGGGGCGGGCCCAAGAACTTCAATGCCCCTGAAGTCTTTTATGAGTTCCAGTGCATCCTGAGCTTTGCGCTGAGCGGCCTGCGCCGTAGTGAGCGTGCAGTGCAACTTTAGTAGATATACATAGGGCGGATATTGGAGTGCTTGACGCTCAGCTAGTTCGGCGTCGGCAAAGTTGTCAAAATCATGCTTAGCAGCCGCCACGATAGCCGGGTGTTCCGGCGTATAAGTTTGGATGAATGCCCGGCTTGGCTTGTCGCGGCGTCCAGCTCGGCCAATCACCTGACTAAGAATTTGGAAGGTTCGTTCCGCGGCCGAATAATCCGGGAAGTGCAGTGCAGTATCGGCCGAGATAACACCCACGGTGTCGAGCCCACTAACATCCAGGCCCTTGGTAATCATCTGCGTACCAATCAGAATGTCGATGGCGCCATCATGAAGCCCCTGATGAACCGCCTCAATGTGCTCTAGCGTACCACTGTCTTTATCTAATCGGGCAATGCGTGCCGTGGGTAGCAGTTTGCTGATTTCGGCTTCGATTCGCTTGGTGCCTCCGCCTAAAAAGCGCATGTTGCTGGCGCCACAAGCCGGGCACACCGCCATCGGTTTTTGAGTATGATTACAGTAGTGACAAATGAGCTGTACGGAGTCGGCATGAAAGGTGAGGGGAATATGGCAGTTGGGACAGGTCTGGACTTCGCCGCAATCACCGCATAGCTGACTACTGGCCGAACCGCGTCGATTTATAAACAGTAAACTCTGGCGTCCGGCCTGTAGCGTTTGGTCGAGGGCCTGCAGGAGCGGTTCACTGATGAATTTACTGCGCTTCATCATGTCTTTGTCGCGCAGATCAATAATCGTCGTTGTCGGTAGTGGCTGTTTAATTGCTCGATGCGTCATTTTAAGGGTTGCAAGCTTGCCCGCCTTGGATAAAAATACTTCTTGCAGACTGGGTGTGGCGCTACCTACTATCAATTGAGCATCAGCTAAGTGGCTGAGCTTAGCGGCTGCTGTTACGGTGTGATATCGTGGCGCTGACCCTTGCTTGTAGCTACTGTCGTGCTCCTCATCGATAATAATAAGTCCAAGCTTTGGTGCGGGTAAAAAAAGCGTGCTGCGAGGCCCAATTAAGATGATCGGCTCAGAGCTATGCGCAGCGCGCAGCCAGATATTGCGGCGCTGGGCTGGTGTTAGTCTGGAGTGTTGTGATATCACAACCGGGCCAAAGGCTTGCTCAAACTGACTAACCAGTTGGGGAGTGAGCGATATCTCGGGTACCAGGACAATACTGCTTTTGCCAGCTGCTAGCATGTCGCGGACTCGTTCGATATAGACGCGCGTTTTGCCCGAGCCGGTGATGCCCTGTAGGAGAAAGCTCCCATCCTCTTGAGCTCGTAGTTTTGCCAGAGCGGTAGTTTGCTCCTCGGTCAATTTATGTTCGCTGGTTGGGGCCTTGAGCGCAGTGGCTTTAGGTGGTTTACTGGCCCGAGCTTTCTTGGTAAGCCCGGTTGGTAATAATGTCTGCCAAACGGCTAGCGCACTGGCGATGTAATATTCCGAAAGCCACACGGCCATATCTAGTAGATGCTGCTCTATAACCGGCAGATTGTCATGTACCTCAGTTATCGGTTTAGTTATAAAATCAGGTTT
>CAZPDI010000014.1:0-16216 GCA_964585425.1 uncultured Candidatus Saccharibacteria bacterium
TTGTGTCTACCTGGCGACAGTCGTATACTAAGGTATAGAGCTTATGGATAATCGTAGACCACAGTTTGACTCAATCGGGGCGCGCAGACAAGTTGTCACTACGCGTCGGGTTACTACGCCTCCGCCCATTAGAACCGAGGTATATCGAACCACTACACAACGCCAATCATCGTATCGTTTTGGGGGCGAATTTAAAAAGTTATTATCGCAATACGCACCTATTTTGCTGGCCGTCGCCATTGGGATCCCTTTGATTTTAACCGGCAGCAGTTACGCCTACAAACAAGTTACATCAAATCGATTATTAGCTGTCAGTCCCGATAATTCTGACATACCAAGTGTTAGCTTGGCTAAATCTAAATCCAAAGAAACCGTAGCCGATTCGGCAGAGCTCAAGACCTTGGTTGATAAGCTGGTTAGGCAAACAGATGCGCCAGTCTACATTAGTGTGCGTGATTTAAAAACCGGTGCCATGGCTGATAATGGTGGTTCAACCAGCATTACGAGCGCCAGTTTGTATAAGCTATTTGTTGCTAACCAAATTTATCGGCAAGTTGATGCCGGCAAACTAAGCCTCAAGAAAAAACTCCCGCGCGGCAAAACCATAGCTCAATGCCTAGAGCCAATGATCGTGGTCAGTGACAATGCCTGTGGTGCTCAGCTCGGCGACTTGCTTGATTGGGGCGCCCAAGACACCGACCTGCATAATCAAGGTTACAATGGCACCAGCCTAGCCGACCTGCCGCACACTAGCAGTAATGATGTGGCCCTATTATTTGCTCGTTTATATGCCAATAAATTGCTATCCGAAAAAAGTAATGCGGCGTTCCTAAGCCTACTCAAAAACCAAGAAATAGTAAATCGCTTACCGCAAGGTCTGCCAAAGGGCACAACCATCGCCCATAAAACCGGTGATTTGTACGGCTATATGCACGATGCTGGTATTGTGTACGGTGCAAAAACTGATTATGTTGTAACCATTATGAGCGGTGAGTGGAATTACCCGGCAAAAGCACCAGCCGCCTTTAAGACGATGAGCTCACAACTCTGGAACTTCTTCGAGAACTAAGCGAGTAGATCTGGACGATTGCGCTCGGTTTTGAGCTTGGATTGCTGCAGGCGCCAAGCATCAATTTTGGCATGGTCCCCGCTACGCAAAACTTCGGGCACTGCGGCGCCCCTAAACTCTACAGGTCGCGTGTATTGCGGGTATTCTACTAGATTTGGATCACTAAAGGATTCGATGTGGGCACTATCTTCGCCACCGAGTACGCCGGGAACGAGACGCGTAACACTATCGACCACAATCATGGCCGGTAGTTCACCGCCGGTGAGAACATAATCTCCGACACTAAGCTCCATATCGGCATAATCGATAATGCGCTCATCAAAACCTTCGTAGCGACCGCAAACTAAGATGAGTCCCGCTTCGGTAGATAGATCTTGAGCGATATGCTGCTTATACTGCTTGCCTTGTGGCGAGAGGATGATAACTTTGGCGTCCGGATTCCCCTCTTTGGCCTGTTCGATAGCTGCAACGACTGGTTCGGGCTTAAGGAGCATGCCGTCTCCACCACCAAACGGCGTGTCGTCGACGGTGCGCCGCGGACCGTCACCAAACTCACGAAGATCAATTAAGTTGATTTCGACGAGATTACGATCTTGAGCTTTCCACAACATGCTTTCGGCAAATGGACCGTCAAACATCTTGGGAAAAAGCGTGATGATATCGATTTTCATTGGTTTATTTTACCACTATTAAGTAGATATGTCACTTGGTTCAGTACCGGAGTTCTTTTGTAAAAAATAACATCTTTGCTTAATGCGACTTATTTGCAATAAGCAGATATTAGCATTTTTAGATAACCAAAAGCCGCCTATGCGGCGGCGTATTACATGGTTTAGTCGAGACTAGACGACTGGGGTCTGATCGACAGGAGCGTCTTCGGCAGGAACCTCAGGAGCCGGGACTGCTTCGGGTGCTGGCGCAGGAGCAGGAGCAGCTGGCACTTCCTCTGGAGCAACTGGTTGCTCAGGAGCTGGTGCGGCTGGAGTTACCGGGGCAACAGGGTCTACTGGCGCTACTGGTACCGCAGGTGCTGGTGCAGGCGCAGGGGTAACAGCTGGATCTACTACGGGCTGATCAGTGGTTGGTTGGTCGTTCATGTGATCTCCTTGTTTATACTTATGGTTTAACTATACGCTACTTAAAAGTCGTCGTCGAGGTCAGCCAAGTCGGCACGCGTACGAGCCTGCAAATCACTTTCCTCCTCTTCTTGTGGTTCTGGATCTGGTGTAATTTCTTCTACAGACGTATCTTCTTGCGCCTGCTCTTCGCGAGCCGGACGTTCACTACCTTCGGGCTCGACAATCTTAAGATTTACACGCTCATCACTTTTGGCGCCAAGGACGCGTAACAAAGTACGAATGCTCTTAGCGGTGGCGCCAGCTTTACCAATAACCTTACCCATATCGGCTGGGTCTACGGTCAACTCCAGGAGCGTTCCCATATCATCGACGCTGCGCTCTACCTTAACGGCGTCTGGATTTTCTACCAATGCCTTAACTACGTATTCTACAAACTGCTGGTCAAGATCTGCCATACCGGGCCTCCGTATTTATACATAACTATAATAGCACATCGACTTTACTAGCGATGTGCTATTACTCTCGGATCGAATTAAATTATTCGGCAGCTGATTATTCGGCGGCTGGCTCTTCTGGAGCTTCTTCAGCGGGGGCTGCTTCCTCTGCTGGAGCAGCTTCGGCGGCCGGCTCTTCGGTAGGCTCCTGCTTGCTCTTCTTGGCCTTGGTCTTAAGACTTACCCAGGCAGGTAATTCCATCTTTTCGCGTTGCAGCAGCTTAATAACTGAGTTGCTTGGCTGCGCACCGTTACTTATGTATTTGAGAGTTTGATCTTTATCGAGCGTCAGATCTTTAGTATGTGGGTTGTAGTGACCCAAAACAGCAATAAACTTACCGGTCACGGCGCGCGAAGATTCAGCAGCGACGATGCGGTATACTGGGTATTTATTTCGACCACCACGGGCCATGCGGATAACGAGCATTAATGATTCCTAGTAATTTGATTTACGTAACAGAAATAAGTTTACTCGGTTCAGTCATAAATGTCAACCTGTTGTACAGATAAAGTGGCGGGCGCCGCCGGAACCCCTTTTTGGGCCCCGGCGGCCACCTGTGGATGCTGATGATCAGCTGCAGATCCTGCCACCTGCTTCTCGGATGCGCTCAGCAAGACGTTCCTCGGCTTGTGCAAGCCGTTCTGGCGCCAAGGCATGATCCGCAGCCCGATTCCGTGCCAGCAATGGCGGACCCAAGATCCGTCGAACTTGACTAGAACTGATGTAGACCTCGTGCTCATCGTCTTCCATGATCTTCTCCTTGATCACCCCTGTCGGGTGTAATAGGGATTGGTACTCGAAAGCTGGGATGCGGACCAGCCATCGTTCTGAAAGAACTCTTCGAAGCTTGGAAGATCAGGCTCCTGGTCGGTCTCGCGCTTCCGGCGCTGCGGCTTGACCAAGATGAGGCCAATATCCGGATCTTGCATGGTGCACCTCCGTGCAGGTTGTGGGGATGTTAATTTTGACAACTAAAAAACCCGCTGTGCGCGGGCGTTCTGGCTGTCGGTGTCTGGTTAGAGACTACAACACATCAGAGCCCGCGCCGAATGGCAGCAGGTTCAGGATCAGCAGCAGAATTTGAGCTGAATGTGTCATGACTATGTTTATAGCAAAATTGGGTATAAAAAGCAAGAGGCCCTCCCGACAGCCACATGGGCTGCCAGGAGGGCTATAGATTGGCGCGGTCGAGCAAGAGGAGGGTTAGAACCTCCGTCGATAGTTTCCGGCACGATGTGCCTGATGTCACGATGTTATCTTACTCGACCGCTAGTCGGAGTGGCAGGATTTGAACCTGCGACCTCTGCGTGATGACGCAGCGCTCTACCAGGCTGAGCTACACCCCGTTTGGACTAGACCGAAGTGTCGAAGATAGGGACTTGCGGTACCCGGATGACGTTGCCGGGGAAGTGCTCCCGCACATCCAGGGCCCAGGTGCCAGGCACGAGGATCTTGATCCCGGTGATGGGATTGTTCTTGGTTCCGGGACGATTCTCCCGATAATCAGTTCCAGCCATGGATCTTCCCTCTCGTACGACCACTGCCGAAGGCGACGAGCATTACTATATCAAGAAACCCTTCTACAGACAAGCATAAAAAGAACGGTGGCCGGCCCCATGCAGCTACGATGCTACACGGGACCGGCCGTACCGGGATCCGCCAGGAGTTCAGGCCGCCAAGCCGTACTTTGCATTGAGGAGTGGGTGATCATGCCCCACTACACCAGCCATGAAGTGATGAAGATCCGACGAGGTCGGCATACCGACGTGGGAATCCAATCCCCAGCTGACCTGAACGTCATGAACACCGTCGTAAGCCTCGGCATCGCCGTGAATCAAACGCACGAGATGCAACTTCTCAGCCGGATACTCCAGATCCGGCACGATGTTCCAGGCCGAATCCAGCGGAACGAGGT
This sequence comes from uncultured Candidatus Saccharibacteria bacterium, assembly GCA_964585425.1. Lineage (GTDB taxonomy): Bacteria > Patescibacteriota > Saccharimonadia > UBA4664 > CAYXHD01 > CAYXHD01. Next base: position 4,559 of record CAZPDI010000014.1, read on the forward strand.
GATCATGCTGGGCGCCCACCAAGTAGAGCGGCGGGTGGCAGAAGTCTGAGCGCTGCATGGTGACACGCAGCTTATCGTGCAGGGCACGCTCCGAACGACTATCTGGCCTCATCTGCGTGATACCCGTGAACAACGTCGAGATTGGCCACGGCACAAGCTCCAGGGGAGCCGCCAGGTCAGCAGCTGGTGAACCGTGTAGTGGCGCTGAAAGCAGAAAGACCGCTACAATGCGTACGTTCGACGGCAAGCGACTACGCAAGAGCTGCCAAAGCGCCTCGATTCCACCTTGCGAATGACCCCACAAGATGAGTTCGACCTTAATGGGTTCCGCACTTTTTTGGTGCTTGCGATCACTCATGTGGCTGCTGTGATGATGACGCAAATGCGGATCACCCAGGCCAGCTCGACGCAAAGTGATCAACTCATGGTTCTGCCAGATGTTGCTGATCTCGCGGTAGTAGACGCCCGCTACGCCACGGATGGTCCACGACAGGCCTGTACCCGTGTAACCGAGCACAATCTGAAGAGGCTGCATGTGATGCTCCTGTGCTAGGTTACCCTCTACGAGAGTTTTACCATAAGCGTAATGATGTATGCAACAGGATTATTTTTGATCGAAGGTCTTGAGGGCGTTGATAGCGGCCGATTGCTGAGCAGCCTGCTTGCTACTCCCCTGCCCTTGGCCATATATTTTGCCGTCTAGATACACGCCAACCGTAAAGACCTTGTCGTGATCCGGACCCGTCTCTTCCATAACTTTATATTGAGGGGTGTGTCCATGACGCTCTTGGCTGAGCTCCTGGAAACGACTCTTTGGATCTACCCAACTACCATCTTCTAAGATTTTAGGCAGTGGCGCGATGATGTATTTCGTAATAAATTCCTTAGCGGCGTCATAGCCTTGATCTAGGTAAATACCGCCAATAATAGCTTCCACACAATTGGCGGTAATCAGGGCACGACTACGATCGTTACCCTTGGTCTCGCCACGACTCAGTTTAAGGTATGGCTCAAGTTCAAGTTGTTTAGCCACGGCACTCAGGCTCTCGGTCTTAACCAGGGCACTACGCCAGTTGGTAAGATCACCTTCGGGGTTTGGATAATTGCGGAAGAGGTGATCAGTTACAACTAGCTCCAATACGGCGTCGCCCAAGAATTCCTGACGTTCATTATGCTCTAAACCAAGATTTGGATGCTCATTAAGATATGAGCGGTGAATAAAGGCTCGTTCCAATAAACTAATGTCATTAAACTTGAGGCCTAATACTTGCTCAAAGTCATGGATGTTAGTTTGTGGCATCTTGATTCTCCTCGTGATACTCCTTTGGCAAGGCGTTCAGTTTTTGCAACGCAACTTTAAACAGTTTTTGGGTGTCTCGATATTCAATTAACTTGAGGGCCTCATCTTTGCGGAACCATTTAACGTCCACAATCCCTTCGCTGTTTTCTGGCACAATCGCATCAGTATCGCCTTGCGCTTCCATTAAGAAGACATGGGTGGTCATAAAGATCAGTTTACCTTCTTTACGATAAAAGAAATGGAGTTTATCGAGTTTTTCGCCAATCTTGAGTTTATTAAGGCCAGTTTCTTCCTCGACTTCGCGCAAGGCGGTACGCTCCAAGCTCTCGCCGGCCTCGACGTGGCCTTTAGGTATCGTCCAGCGGTCGCGTAAATCTTGGATCATCAAAATATCGATATCGCCGTCGCGATGACGATACACAACTCCTCCGGCGGTAAATTCGCGGACCGCTCTAGGCGGCGTCAGGATTCTTCGGCTTTTTTTCGGATTCGGGTTCATAGAAATCACTCTTTCGGTAAATGGTGCCCAGCACGCCGTTAACAAACTTACTAGCGTTCTCGCCGCCAAAAGCTTTGGCGAGCTCAACGGCTTCGTTGATGGCAACTTTGGGTGGTACGCTGCGTTCCAGGGCTAGTTCGTAGACGCCAATACGCAAAATGGCTTTGTCGATCTTGGCAATCTGCTCTATTGGCCATTCTGGTGCGGCCGGTCCGATAATGGCGTCGATCTCGTCACTACGGGTCGAAACTTGGTGCACTAACTTTTTAACAAACTCTTTATCGTCAATATTCTGATCATATTCGCCAAGATTTCGATTGAGGATCTCCTCAAGATCAACATGTTCTTGCTCTGCTCCGCGAAAATCATATTCGTAAAGCGTTTGCATTGCGACGATTCGACCAAGGTGACGATTAGAGGCCATGGATGCTCCTTAGCTTCGTTTTAGTTTAACCAGACCAAGTTTGATGGCCTTAGACAGGCGACGTGGTGCACCAGCTACGGTTTCGACCGGCTTAAGAGCCAGGTGGCTACGCTTTTTGCCTTGCTTACTGCTGCTGCGGCGTTTTTTAGGTACTGCCATGAGGGGGTTCCTTTATTATGTAGTTACTTAATATTCGAGCGGAACGGTGCAATCTTCTTTGCACAGTTTGCGTGCTGGCACTGCCAGGACAATACTTTCGCGGACCAATGGATCCAGGTCGATACCGCCGTCTACGATCGGCCAACTGTCCTCATCGGGCTGATCCTTAAAAAGACCATCGACTTGGGCTGTTAGCTCATACTCGTACTCACTCATGCAGCGATCACACGCAAGCTTTACGGCTGTGGTGAGTTTGCCGCGTACGGCTAATCCTTGCGGATCATGCGTAATGGTAAGTTTACCATTGAGTGGTGCGGTTACCTCTGGATCTTCAGGATCCATAACGGGTGCGGGTTCATCGTGAACACTATAGGTTTCACGACTGCCGATATCACCCTGTAAAATGCTTTCTACTTGTATTGTCATTCACGCACTCTTGTCGCCATTATACCAGTAGTTTGACTAACCAATCAACCTTCATGGCAGCTACTCTTCGTTTATTAAGACGACACATTACTTTGCGGCCTTCGCGATAACGAGAGATAAATTGTGCTTGTTCGAGTATCTTGAGGTGTTTTGTTATAGCTGAGGGCGAAAGATCATAGATTAATCGGATGTCATTTTTTAGTACTCTAAAAAGCCTGTCTTGGTCAGTCTCCAGCATATTTTTGCCTCCTAGTTATGTAAGGCACACCTTTATCGGTATACATGGGGCAGGGGGTTCGCTACATAAACACACGTTATACCTAAAGGTAAAATGAGTGGTTTGTACCTATAGATATGAAATGATCATTTTACTTTTTGGTAAAATGTATTTTTTAAAAGAAGGTAGTCCCCCTATCGTGCTACGATACTGACCATTTTATTGGGAACAACAATGATCTTGACGATTCCTTTACCCTCAAGATGCTTTTTGACTGATTCAACTTCTTGAGCAGCAGCCTCTAACTCTTCTTTTGCTGTATCGACACTCGCCGGCATAGTACCACGGAGTTTACCATTAACTTGAATGGCAACTTCGACTACATCATCTTTGACGAGTTCGGCGTCAAATACTGGCCAGCCAGCTATATGAATGCTTTCTTTTTCACCCAACTCCGCCCAAACTTCTTCGGCCATGTGTGGCGCAAGTGGCGCAAGTAACAAAATGAACTGACGAGCCACGACAGGCGTCAAAGCATCAAACTTGGCAAGCGCATTAGCGCACTCCATGAGCGTACTCACAGCTGTATTAAAACGCATCTGCTCAATATGCTCAGTGACTTTCTGGATGGTCTTATGCATAATACGATCCATCTCTAGCGTATCGGCGGAATTTGAAATCGGCTTGTGGAGCAAATCCCAAACGCGATACAAGAAGCGACTCACCCCGGCCAAGTGCTCTTCGCTCCAGGCAGTCGACTCGTCGTATGGCGCCATAAACAGAATGTAAAGACGGAGGGCATCGGCACCAGTTTTAGCAATCACATCCGTAGGATTAATAACGTTACCGAGGCTCTTACTCATCTTGCGACCATCGGCAGCCAAGACGATTCCCTGCCCCCGACGCGCAGCATATGGTTCGGGAGTCGGCACCAGTTTTTGATCATAGAAGAATTGATGCCAGAACCGCGAGTAGAGCAAATGGAGGGTAGTATGCTCCATGCCACCAAGGTACATGTCGACCGCACCCCAGTACTCAAGCTTTTCGGGGTCAGCAAAGGCCGCGTCGTTCTTAGGATCAAAGTAGCGTAAGTAGTACCAGCTGCTACCCGCCCAGTTCGGCATGGTGTCGGTTTCGCGCTTGGCGGCACCACCACATTCCGGACACTCGACGTTCACCCACTCATCAATAGCCGCCAATGGACTCTCGCCATTTTCGCCCACCACATAGCTCTCAACTTTTGGCAGAACAACTGGCAGCTGGTCCTCGGGTACAGCCACAGCACCACACTTCTCACAATGAATAATCGGAATTGGCTCACCCCAGTAATGTTGGCGGCTAAATATCCAATCGCGCAATCGGTACTTGACCGATTTGCGTGCCACACCCTGCTTCTCAAGATTCTCAATTATTTTAACCTTGGCTTCATCAGAGCTCAGCCCATTAAACTCACCGGAATTAACGACTAAGCCGGAATCAAGCATAGGCTTTCCATGTCCACGGTAGGCATCAAGAACTTCCTGAGTCTCGGACCAAAGCATGTATCTATCTGCGTCGGCCAAATCAACCCACATAAATTCATGTTTATCTAATTCTTCCTGTGCGACTTCTCGCTGATCTAGACTATTGAGCTCAATAGCGACATGCATAAAATGAGCCCGACGATTCAGCTTTTTATATACATGATAAAAGTAACCGTAGTATTCATTGCCTACTTGCTGAGCAGATTTTATATCATGATAACCGGCTTCTTCCTCCAGCTCGCGCTTTGCTGCCTCAACGACGCTTTCTCCATCTTCGACTCCACCCACAACGAAAGTGTAGACTCCCTTATCGTCTGTTTTTGAGCGTAAAATACCAATCTTATTTTCGGTCGGATGCTTAACAATAACCTGCACTACCTCACGTTCAATAAGTGGCTCGCCATCACGAAGCGGATTAATGGCATCATGACGCTCGGGTGCTATCACCTGCTTAATAGGAATCTGATACTTTAATGCGAATTCGTAATCGCGTTGATCATGAGCTGGTACGGCCATAATAGCGCCGGTACCGTAGCCCATCATGACATAGTCGGCAATCCAGACCGGGACTTGATCACCAGTAAGCGGGTTAGTGGCATGTGCGCCGGTAAAGGCACCGGTTTTCTCCTTCGTATCATCCGCTCGAGCGATTTCGGACTTTTGACCAGCGGCCTGGACATAGGTATTGACGTGGCCACGGTGCTCGTCGGTGGTGATCTTTTGAACAAGTGGATGCTCAGGTGCAAGTACCATAAAAGTAGCACCGGCCAGAGTGTCCGGACGCGTGGTGTAAACGGTTACAGTTTCATCACCAATTTTAAAGTCGATCTCGGCACCTTCGCTACGACCAATCCAGTTGATTTGCTGACTAGCGATGCGATCTGGATAATCAACGGTTTTAAGACCTTCGATGAGCTTATCGGCATACTTGGTAATGGCCAGCATCCATTGATTAAGGAGTTTCTTCTCTACTAAGGTGCCACAACGTTCGTGACGGCCATTAACAACCTCTTCATTGGCTAACCCGGTTTTGCACTTGGGACACCAGTTAATGGCCATTTCTTTTTGATACGCCAAGCCGTGTTTGTAGAACTGCAAGAAGAGCCATTGGGTCCATTTGTAATAATCTGGATCGGTAGTGTTAATCTCGCGATCCCAATCAAAACTTAATCCAAGACTATCAAACTGCTTGCGGAAGTTAGCCACATTCTGAGCAGTAGCTTGCTGCGGCGAAATACCGGTTTTAATCGCATAATTCTCGGTTGGCAATCCAAAGGCATCGTAACCCATTGGGTAGAGCACGTTATAGCCCTGCATGCGCTTGTAACGAGCCATAACGTCACCGATGGTATACTCACGGGCATGACCCGAATGGAGGCCATCACCCGACGGGTACGGAAACTCGGTAAGCATTACATACTTGGGGCGTTCATCAAAATCGATGGCTTTATAAATACCGGTTTCGGCCCAGGTTTGCTGCCACTTAAGCTCGATGTCTTGAGGATTATAGGACTTCATGATTGATATTATACCTTATTGACTATTTTTATAAATAGGCGTATTGTTGCCTCATTATCCGCCCGATCAAGGGGAAGATCATGGACGCACCCACCGTCGAAGACATTCTGTCTCGTACCTCACCTGTCGCTCCTGAGGACGTCATCATGTGGCGTCAGCGCACTGGGTCTCAGCTCGCTGGGATCTGGAGCGCGTCCGACGAACACGAGAACAACCACCTGTTCATGGCTTTTGGCAGCACAAGACACCAAGAGGCCCCACCGCTCTTCCAAGCTGCCTGGAAGGATGATCTGCCGGACTTGCTGAGCAAGGCTCAGGAGCTCTGGGAGCAGCCGTGGAACACGCCAGGCCGATACATCATGGACTTCGAACACAAGGGGCAACGCATGCGCGTCGTCATCGCAACCTCGGAGCCCATCAGTGGCGAGCTCAGCCTCGAGCTGCTGACCTGCGTCGATCGCAACGTCCTCTTGGACCTGTCCGACTACTGGCTCACCGCCTGAAGATCCCCGCCCATGTGGACGCTCCGTCCTTATGGGCGGGGCGTTTGCTTTTAGGCGTACTCTCTGCGACTCATGTTATCTACTCGCTGATCAAGCTTTTCTATCCTTTCGAGCAGATAATCGTCCTTGGCTTCCATTTTGATGAGTCGTTCGTTGATCTTACTAAAATTATTACGAGTATGTGCCGCTTCGGCTTTAAGATATGCGATATCATCACGCATTTATGGCAAATTGTCTGTCATTTGTATCAGTAGATTAAGTTTATGATTCATTTCTACGTACAAAGCACCAAGATCAACAAAATTTTGATCATGCTCTCGCAATCGAATGCTCATTGCAGTTAATCTTTTGCGCAAATCTTGATTGGTATCATCTTTCATGAATCCATACTATCAAGTAAAAATTAAAAAATTGTTAAATGAGTATTACGTTTCGTAGACAGGAGTTAACCAATTCCTGAATTCTTCGACCTTAGCTTCGCGGCAATCACTGTAGAGTTGTTTAATCTGATTGGTAAGAGGTCCTATCTTACCATCGGCAACTGGTTGCTTATTTATTGAAAGCACTGGAGTTACACCGGCGGAACTACCGGTAATGAATATCTCGTCGGCAATGCTCAGCTCAGAGCGGTCAATGGTGCGCCATACAAAAGGTATGCCCAGATGTTTGGCTAGTTGCTCGATTGACCGCACGGTAATCCCCTCCAATAAGTCAGTCGAGGGGGCTGGTGAAATAATGGTTCCGTCGCGGACAATACAGATGTTAGTAACAGTGCTTTCAGCTACCTGACCTTGATTATCCAGCAAGATTGCTTCGTCGTAACCGGCAGCCAATGCTTCATTCTTGGCGAGCGTGGCGTTTACATAATTACCGTGCACTTTGGCGCGAGCCGGGATAGAATTGTCTGGCGTTCGTGCCCAACTACTAATGCCGACATGAATACCGCTGGCTGGATACAATGGGCTAGCCGGGTAAATAAAGGCTGCCAAGGAGGTTTTTAGCCCCAAACTTTTCGTACCGCTCAACGTCTCGTCCACAAATAAACTGACGCGCACCAGAACATTATCTTTAATCTTGTTAGCCCGAATCATATCTAAAAGCAGGTTTTTAAACTGCGAGAAGCTATACTGCTCAGTAAAATCCGGAAAGCTTAGGATCTTAGCGGATTGGGTGAGGCGTTTATAATGCTCCTCGAGCTTAAAAGCCCATAATTGATCGTTGCGAGCGTCCCAGCCACAATAAAAAACGGTATACACACCAAGCCCATACAGTACTGGGGCACTGGCAATACTAATGTTCATTTCATTAAAATTAACCAGACCGTCGCGGAAGTAGCCTTTAGATTTTTGGAGCTCGTACGCCACCCTACTGGCCCGTCTTTTGACCGCTACCAACCACCTGAAGGATGGAAGAGTTAAAGATCATATGCTGTTTCTTAAGATTCTCGGCGCGCTCATCGGCCAAACCAATGAGTTTGTTGATCAGTTCCACTGAACTATAGCCGGCCTTACGCCAGTTGTGAGCATAGAGCGAACCTGGCAAGGTGTTAACTTCGTTCATATAAACCTTTTTGGATTTACCGTCGATAAGCAGATCGACTCTACTTATGCCGTATAGTCCAAGGGCGCGCGCCGTGGCAATTGCCATATCCTCGCATTCCTTATACAGCTTTGGATCCAGTTTAGCAGGCAGCTCACTATAGCCACTATTTACGCCGCCACCGCCCTTGGCGCCCTTTTTGCCGCCAGCCGCAATGTACTTGGTCTCAAAATCGAAGAACTCAGCGTTGGGTCGTTCGACCAGCCCCAACCACTCTTGGGACTCGCTCAACATAATTGGCACGGTCACTTCGATTAAGTTATGTACGCCTTCTTCGACTAAGCACTTATCATCATAGTGGAGAGCTACCTCAATGGCATTTTCTAGGTCCTCTGGTTTATCAACCTTGGTGATGGCAATACTACTTCCGAGATGTGGGGGTTTTACAAAGAGCGGGTACTTAAGACCTTTAAGCTTATCAAGACAGGCCTGACGGTTGGACTCAAACTGAGCCTTGCTGAACCATTCGTAATTAACGCCGGCGATACCAGCCGCTTCGGCAACCTGCTTAGTCAGTACTTTATCCATGGCCACAGCGCTAGCCGTCATATCGCAGCCGACAAATGGTACGCCACTTAAGCGTAGTAAGCCCATTAGACTACCATCTTCGCCATAGGTTCCATGCATAGAGGGAAAGACCACCTCAATCTTACGGCGCTTAGCACGTAGACCAGGCCACACCAGGGTAAAGCCATCGTTAACCGATACATCAATCGGTTTTAATTGAGCCACCATGGTGCGCCAGCCTGGCTTTTGGAAGTACGCAATATCGATGAAGGCCGAGTCGCTATACCACGTGCCTTCTTCACTAATATAAACTGGTAAGATATCGTACTGACCCGCTGCCTGAAGAGCCTGGATTATGGGAATATGGGCCGTTACAACACTTACTTCGTGCTCGGCGCTTTTGCCCCCAAATATTACGGCAACGGTTCGTTTCATAGTCAAATTATAGCATAAACGACGGAGGTCCCGCCGACCACATGCCTCCCTTGCGAGAAGCGTATGATCGGCGGGACCAGTACTGAATGTGGAAACCTCTGGGCTCCATGTGCCAAAGTTGGTTTTGTGTGTAAACCCGCGGAGGTAACCAGATTCAGTATGCAGTCGACCCCCGAAGGAGTCGACCGAGAGATGCGGGGAGGTCAGGTCCGCTACAGCGGCCACCTGACCTCCCGGCGCGCTGGCCTGCCCCTCGGCTGCCAGACTCCTCGCACCAAAATTGTTAGTTCTGGCTGGAACACAGGCGGTTGCCCGCGGGTTCCGCAAGGAGGTTATTGACGATTATACTCCCAGGACATGGGACGTCAAGCCTAAGCGTAATTATCGGACCAGTCATTTTGCAGCAATACCACGTCGCCGGGCTTGGTGATTTGCGGAATAGCATTAAGGCAACTTAAGCCGTCTTCATACCAAAGGATATCCCCTTTAAAATCACCGGCTTTAAGACCTTCGGCAATAAACGGGGTAGCAGAATTTTCGACGAGCACCACCACGTCTACTGCACCCGCCAGCTCTAAACCAATTTGTGTATGCACTGCCTCAGCAGCCGGTCCGACCTCTACTAAACCAGGCGTGACATAAACCCGACGATGATTCTTAAGTTGGCTCAGGAATTCGATTGCTACCCGAGCTCCGTCCGGATTACCATTATAACTATCATCAATGGTCCAGGTGTCGCCATGGTGCGTAGGCTGCATGCGATGATCAAATGGCTTGGTCTTGGCAATGCCCGCCTCTATGTGCTTAGGCGTTAAACCCAAATGATCTGCAATGGCCACACCAACACTTAGGGGGCCGACATTATGCAAACCCAGGAGGTCAGAATGAAGACGTAGTTTTGTACCGCCGCCAACAATTTGGAAATCGGTACCTTCTAAGCCGGTTTTAGCATGTTGAACTTTGAGCTTGCCCACACCCTTATTGGTATATTCAATATTGCCATGACGGATACTGTCGGCAACTAACTTACTTTCGCCATTTACCCATAATGGCTTTTTCCCGAGATAATCTGCCAGTTCATAGATCGTCGCGACCGTTCTGTCGAGCGACTTAAATCGTTCGAGGTGCGCCTCATTTATACCCGTGATAACACCCATATCGGGTTGTACCAAATGGCATAAATCACGAATGTCTCCCGGATAATATTCGCCAAGTTCAAAAATTAGGACTTCTTCATTGCCGTCCAAGTTATTAATAAAGCGGCTGATGCCGAGCGGCGTGTTCATATTACCTGGTGTTGCGGCGACCTTTTTACCCTCACTCAACACTGCCGAGAGAATCTCCTTCATGGTGGTCTTGCCAAAACTCCCTGCAATAGCAATTTTTGTAGCTGAATGGGCGGCCAGCCTTTTACGTGCAGCAGCCACAATGCGTTTTTCCCGTGGACGCTGAATGAGAATGGTACCAATTAGCAATGGAGCGATCAGTCCAAGTGCCAGGATGTATGGAGCCAATAGAACCATGGCTAATGCTAAGACGTATTGATGATTAACAATCATTAAGATCATCAAGCCCCAACCAATCACTACTAGTAACCATAACCAAGCCAACAATAGTCTCGCCTTGCTAGTCATAATCAGTTTCTTGCGCTTCATTACCTTCGAAAAGTCTTTGGTGCGCCAGAACCAAGCAATAGTTGGCTTAATATCATAAATGTTGGACTGGAGCATATAGACTAAGCTGCGCAGATATAACGGACGGTAACGACTCAACAGATTCACGATAAAAACTCACCGGCAATACCCGCAACTTGCTGCGGTTGATCAATATAACTAAAATGACCCGCCTCTTTAACGACACGTACGACACTGGCCTGAATACGGTTGCTCATTTCTCGGGCTTCTTTAAGCGGCGTCACGATGTCATCTTCACCCCATATAAATAAGGTAGGAATACGAATCTTCTTAGCTTCATCCCGCAGATCTTCTTTAATGGTCTTTAGGAATATCTCGCGCATGGGGCCAGCATCCAGATAATCGGTAGAGCCGGCGGCCGAATACAGCTTACGCTGCAAGGGCTTGCGCAGTGGCGCCAAGAATGGCAACTTGAGCGCAACTTTGCCCGTCTTAGCCACCGCCTTAAAGGCGAGATTGCGAACGCTGTTGGTGGAATTAATTCCGGCAGAATCAATACAAATCAGCTTTTTGGGCATCAAAATACCGCTAGCCGAGGCTTTAATGGCGACGCGCCCACCAAAACTGTGACCGATCAAGGCAAAAGGCTGCTCAATGTTCAGTTTATTTAAGAAGTTGCGCACCAACTTAACGTATTGCAGTACGCCCCAAATCTCGCGTGGACGTTGACTCTCGCCAAAACCTGGCAGGTCCAGACGAATAACTCGAAAGTTACTTGCCAGCGATGCGGCTAATTCATCAAAGGTCGACAGCTGCTGACCCCAACCGTGCAACAACACGACAACTGGGCCCTTACCCTCGTCGCTATAACGAAGCGCTAAATTATCCACAATGATTTTCATAGTTGCATTGTA
>CAZPDI010000015.1:0-1918 GCA_964585425.1 uncultured Candidatus Saccharibacteria bacterium
CAAGTGGATATTGAATTTATCGAGGCTAGTAACAGGTTAACTATTAAAGTTCCTTTAACTATCGAGGAGTTACGTAAACGCAATCAGGCACATCTTCGCAAGATGGGGATCGTATATAAACCAGGTGAGCCTATTAATCATGACGAGATTTGGGGCCAAATGGCCGCCGAGCGATATATGAGGTCAATGAATGGCGACGCTTGATACCAATCTAATTCTTGATTATGTGCTTTCTGATATTGCAGATATATCGCCAGAGTTCCAACGTATACTCAATACCGAACGGCTAACGGTGCCTGTTTTTGTATTTCTCGAGGTTGGCTATGTATTGTTAAAAGTGTATCGTTTCCCCCGACAGGAAGTAGTGGAGATCCTTGAGGGTCTTTTGCGGACGCCGTGGCTCAAAACAAATCGTCCATTACTGCAGGCAGGGCTTGCCATGTTTGAGATGCATCCAAAGCTGTCATTGGTAGATAGTTGTTTATGCTATTTTGCCAGGTATAATCAAGACCTACCCGTTTATACTCGAGATAAAAAACTGGCTAATCAGAGTGGCGGTATGGCTCATCTTGTGCCATAATTAAGGCATGGAAGAGCAAGAAAAAGCTCAAGAGGTGAGTGCAGAGGTCGTTGATCCGGGCCAAAGTTTTAGTTGGCAGGCCAGCGAGTTTATACATCATCAAAAATCGGCTAACTGGTATCTGGTGCTCGGTCTGATTGTTGTTGTCTTGATTGCGGCAGCGATTGTAACGCGTCAGTGGTTTAGTATTGCGGTGTTTGCGACTATGACGGCAGCCGTTGTTGTGTACGCTAGTAAAGAGCCGCGGTTGCTTAATTATCGCCTGGATAACCGTGGCGTGACTATTGATGGTCGATTTAGCCCATATAGCAATTTTAAATCCTATTCGGTTTATAAAGATACGGGCTGGCACATGATTGACCTTGATCCCACCCAGCGCTTTGCCCCGCGTGTTAGCATCATCTTTGATAACGAAGATCTCGACAAAATTACGACAATTCTCGATAGTAAAATGCCCCGCGTTGATCGCCAGCCAGACTGGATCGAAAAGCTTACTCGCTCAATCCGTTTTTAGTCATGGAAGGGCTATCTCCACATTCTCCAGAGAATACTGCTCCGGGGTCGGGATTTAGTGCTGCTGAGGAATTAAAAGAGGCGGCCGAAGAGTATTTTAGTTTTGATGATGCCCCAGAAGAAGCTACTGATAAACGCTTTGCCCTTAATAGAGAACCATTCGCCAAAGAACGCTTAGCCACTGTAAGATCTGAGATCACCAAGCTCAAGGAGACCTATCCTGAAGCCGTTGGTTTTACTATGTTTGGCTCGATGGTTCGTGGTCGAGCCACAGAAGCCAGTGACATCGATGGCTACATATTCGTAGACGCCGAGATTGCTCAGCAGCGACATCCAGATGATGTAATATTTGAGGATCTTAATGGCGAAACACGCCTTGTCCCCTCCATGGAGGCTGGTTATGCTCAAGGGCTTAGAGCGGCACTTGAATCTCAGCACGGCTTCACGCCCGAGCAGAGCCAAGAAATTCGAGTCTTGCCCATCAGTAAGCAGCTTATTGATCAAGAGCTGGAAGCATTGACCCAAAATATTCAAGCCTATGAAGAGTACCGTAATGCCCAACAAGCCTATTGGGATAGCGGTATGCAAGGCGAAGCACCTCAAGCCCCCGAGACACCGCTGGTGCCTACAAATTTATACGGGTTATTTCACTTAGAAGTTGGTCAGGGGCTAAAACCCATGCGAGAGCATCTTATCCAAAATCTACAGCAAAAAGGCGAGATTGGTCAAAAGGTTTGGGAAGAGATTATTAGTAATACCGAGAATATGGAGCGTGGGCGCGATGCCGAAAAGGCAAATTATCCGGTATCTCTCGAGTCAGCTCAG
>CAZPDI010000015.1:1928-16111 GCA_964585425.1 uncultured Candidatus Saccharibacteria bacterium
GCTATATGGGTCATAAACATGGCGGAGAGGGAGGGATTCGAACCCTCGCGGGAGATTGCTCCCCCCTACCGGTTTAGCAAACCAGCCCCTTCAGCCACTTGGGTACCTCTCCATGCATAAAGTATATTAAGTTTTCAATTGGCGGAGAGGGTGGGATTCGAACCCACGGTACGAATTGCTCCGCACACCGCTTTTCGAGAGCGGCACCTTCAACCACTCGGACACCTCTCCGGGTGTCGTAAAAGTTCAACATGGTGCGCCCGGCAGGACTCGAACCTGCGACCCCCGCCACCGCAAGGCGATGCTCTAATCCACTGAGCTACGGGCGCATACCAAGTAGAACGGAACTAGCGTACCATATCTGGAAGGAGTTGAAAAGTAGTAAGAGGAGTTTTCTTTACATTTATTGACTAGTCTCACGCCATTATGTGCTTGGTGGCTGTTCTAAAAAAAACACATTCTGCTTATTGCAAATAAGTCGCAACAAGCAAATACGTTATATTTTGAAGACCAGCTCCCCAGCCTAATAAGCGTTACCTCCTTGACATTTATATGTAAAAGGTGTATGCTGTTCAGGTTCGACATTCATCAGACAAGTAAGGGGTAAATCTGTTGAACGCACTTCGCAATCAGGGTACGGGGTTCTTCGATCGCCTCAGTGATCGTCAGAAGAACATCCTCGCCGCCATCTTCGTGGTCGGTGTGATCATCTTCTTCGCGTGCCTCGCAGCACGATTGGGGCTCGTTCCCGGCGCTCCGCAGGAGATGGGGTCGTGATCAAGTGGCTGAGCATCCCGTTGCTCCTTCTGATCATCGTGGTCTTCCTCAGCATCTTCGGTGGTCGAACCATCGAGGCTCAGAGCAAGCCGTCGGCGATCCCGACCACCCAGACCATCGGCCATCCCTGACCCCGTCCACCGGAGGGTAGCACCATCACGTGTGCTGCCCTCCCCCAACCTGTTATACTCAAACTATGAAACTATTTTGTGTCGTGCCTTTTTATAACGAAGTGGATTATTTGCCGGGCTGTATTGCCTCATTGGCACAGCAAACTGACAAGGATTTTAGCCTAATATTAGTAGACAATATGAGTAACGATGGATCGGGCGAAATTGCAAAAAAACTCTCGACGCTTTTAAGATCAAGAACGCAATGGTAATCGTAGAGGCCCAAAAGGGCACAGGCAGCGCTGCAGACACCGGTTTCCGATATGCTATTGCTCATGGCGCAACCCACATTGCCCGCACCGATGCTGATTGCGTAGCAGATCCGAGTTGGATCGCCGAAATCAAGGCGGCTTTTGCTGGTGGCGTAGAGCTTGTATGGGGTAAGTTGGGGTATCGCGGTGACGACATGCCGGTACGACTCAAAGATCGGGTTCTTTTTCCGCTGGCAGTGTGGATCTCGGATGTATATGGAGCGCTCGTTTGGCGCGGGCCTCAATACAAGTCTCCGTACAGGATGGGTGGTGGTAATAATATGGCAATAACAGCAGATCTGTACATTAAAGCTGGCGGATTCCCGCGCAAGCCTCTTGAAGAACAGGATGATGACGTGGCACTGTTTGATGCGGCACGTAAACAGACTCCTAACGCTCGACGCTGCAAGCAGGTTCGGAGCTACACCTCACTGCGTCGCACACGTAAATATGGGTACCTGCGCACCATGCTATACTACTGGGGCAGAAAATATACACCTAAAGAGGTAGATGTCCGATGATGATTTTAGGAATCGAGACGAGTTGTGATGAAACCGCCGCCGCCGTCGTAAAAGACGGGGCGCACGTTTTAAGTAATACGGTAGTCTCGCAAATTGATATCCATGCCGAATACGGCGGCGTAATACCAGAGATTGCCGCCCGGAGTCACATCGAGGCGATTTTGCCAACTATTGATCGGGCGCTTACCGATGCAGATGCTACCTGGGAAGATATTGATGGCATTGCCGTTACTCAGGGGCCGGGGTTGTTGGGCTCGTTATTAATAGGCGTACTGACAGCGCGGATGTTGTCAAAATTACATAAAAAACCATTATACGCAGTAAATCACGTGGTGGCGCATACTTATGCCAATATGTTGATCGACCAAAAGATCGAGTTTCCCCTACTTTCTCTCAGCGTATCTGGCGGTCATAGCCACTTAATGATCTTCCGCGACTATCTTGATTATGAACTGATTGGCGTCACGCAAGATGATGCGGCTGGTGAAGCTTTTGATAAGGTTGCTAAAATGATGGGCCTCCCCTATCCTGGCGGTCCGAGCATCGATAAGGCGGCCCGCATGGGCGATGAGAGCGCCTATAGCCTGCCTAAGCCACGAGTTGAGGGAAAACCATTAGCATTTAGTTTTAGCGGGCTTAAAACGGCCGTATTGCGCACTCTGCAAAAAGAAGCCGGCGGTGATTTTACCATGCCCAGCTTTGAGATTGCCGATAAGCTCACGCAAGAGCAAATTAATAACATGGCGGCTAGCTTTCAGCGTACCGCCTGCGAGATTCTAGCCGACAAATTGGAGCTTGCTTATAACCAGTACAATCCCAAAACTGTAGTGATTGCCGGGGGTGTGGCCGCCAACCTGCGCTTACGCGAAGAAGTTCAAAACCGTTTTGATGCCGAGATGCATTACGCGCCAATGAGTCTGTGTACCGATAATGCCGCCATGATCGCCGCCCTAGGTTATCAACTAGCTTTAGCAAACAAAACTGTCGACCCCGATACGCTTGAGGCCGACAGTAATTTGGCTATTTAGAAACTATTCGACTGGCGGAGGTGTAACAGGTAGTCGCAATTCATCTAACTCGGCCTGCGTTGGTCCACTTTCTACAATAGGTTGTGCTGGCTGAGGAATACCTTCGGTCGTGATCATGTCTGGAACGGCCCTTAGGTCTGGGGTTGCTTGTGGACGTAGCCCCTCAGGAACTTCGATAGGTGCCGTTGGCGCCGTTGGGACAGGAGCAGTCTCGCCTCGCTTGACGATTGAGATAACATTGCTGGGCGTTGACTCTGGCGCCGGTGTCGGAGTCTGATCCGGAGTAGTGTAAGCTTCACGTATTTTGGCAACATTAGATCTAATAAATGCTTCATTGGTCTGAACCAAGAGCTCTGTAAATTCTGGAGTTCTGGAGTCAGTTTCGCTGAGTTTTTGTTGCAATCGGTTAAACTCCGCCCAGTATTCGGCTGAACTCGGTTGGGCCTCACCCCCGGCTTCATTGGTAATTTCTTCTTGAGGCTCTTCGGTCAAAGTTGCAGGTGCGTCCGGCGCTTCGATGGCGTGCTCTACTTGATCCTCGGCTTGATCAAGAGGCGTGGGCTGTGACTCGGCACTTTCAGCTGAGATATCTGGCACTAAGGCTACTTGTGGTTCGGAACTTTCTGATGGGGCTGCTGGTGGCATAAATTTTCCTGTACGTTATTACGCTTATGCTAACAAGAAACGACCCCTGTTGGCAAGGGTCGCATATCTTTTATTCGCTGCTGACGATAAACGTTCGGCGGCTGGTGGCTTGTGGAATGGTTCGCATAGTGCTCCTTTTTGTTTTTATTTTTTGCTGCACTTTTTGTGCGTATGTTTAAAACTTAGCACAGCATAAGCATTTTGTCAAGCGATTACTAACAAAGTATGCTACAGTCTTTATTGTGCCGTTGTTAATCGAGGCACGTTTATGAACTACACAAAAGATTTTGAGGGCTGGACTCAGGTTAAACAGTCGATTCAGGAAAATTCAAAAATAGCCCCAGGATATAAAGAGCGCGAGATTTGGTGGGTTCGGTTAGGTATAAATATTGGTGACGAAGAAGATGGCAGGGGCATGCATTTTAGTCGGCCCGTACTGATTATTCGAGGCTTTAGTAAATATCTAGTTTGGATTGTGCCGCTTACAACTAACCAAAAGACTGGCAACTATTACTATCCTACAGTAGTAGACGGCAGGCCAGGTGCCGCCATTCTTAGTCAGCTACGGGTACTTGATACGAGACGATTTGTTGAAAAGATTGGAACTCTGGACCCAGAGAGTTTTAGCGAGCTAAAAAGTAAACTAATTGCTTTATTTTGATAAAATTTTTCCCCCAACCAGGCTGGAAGGGGGGACGTCCCGAAGGAATTTGTACGTATTAATACTACTTTTCTTATCTGATCTTGTCAATTGCATGTGAAATTTTAGTTATAAAAAGTATGTAGCCAACAGGTATACAGTTTGCTAGAATAGAGCCAACGTATAAGGAGTGAGCGTGGAGCTAGCTAAGCAATACAACCCGGCTGAGCACGAGTCGGAATTATATAAGTTATGGGAAGACTCGGGTGCTTTTAAGCCCGATATGAACTCGGACAAGGATCCGTTTAGTATTGTTATGCCGCCCCCAAATGCTAACGGAAATCTGCATGCCGGACATGGCATGTACGTGGTTGATGATATTCTTACTCGTTACTATCGCATGAAGGGCCACCCGACGCTGTGGTTGCCGGGCACGGATCACGCAGGTATCGAAACTCAAGTTGTTTTTGAACGCGAACTTGCGAAAGAAGGAAAAAGTCGATTCGACTACTCCCCCGCCGATTTTTATCAGGCTGCTTTAGAGTTCGTACTTAAAAACGAAGACGTTATGCTCAACCAAATGCGTGGCATGGCCTTTAGCGCGGACTGGAGCCGCAAGACCTTCACGCTGGACCAGCCTGTTATCGATACGGTCTACGAGACCTTTAAGCGCATGCACGCCGATGGTCTTATTTACCGAGCCAACCGCATTGTGAACTGGTGTCCTAACTGTAATTCGAGCTTTGCCGACATCGAAATTACCTATCGCGAGCAAACTGATCCGCTGTATTACATCAAGTACGGACCGTTTGTGGTGGCTACCGTTCGACCAGAAGTTATTTTTGCCGACACTGGTATTGCGGTTAACCCTAAGGATGAGCGTTATAAAGACTATATCGGTACTGAGGTCGAGGTCGAGCATCTATGGGGGCCACGTAGCTTGCGGGTTATTGCAGATCACCATGTAGACCCGGCTTTTGGTACCGGCGTCGTTAAGTTAACGCCAGCACATGACCCCAATGACTGGGATATGGCTCAACGACATGACCTAGACGTGATCCAGGGCATTGGTACTGACGGCAAATTAACCGAGAACGCTGGTCGATTCGCCGGCATGCTGGCTAGTGAAGCGCGTGACGAAATTGCGCGTGAAATGGAAGCTAAAGGTATGATGGATCATATCGAGATGGACTACATCCATTCCGTCGCCTATCACGGCCGCTGCGGCACGCTCATTGAGCCCTTGACGACCGAGCAGTGGTGGTTGAGCGTTGATCAGCTTAAAAAGCCAGCAATTGAGGCAATTAAGAATGGTGATGTGACGTTCACTCCGGAACGCTTCACCAAGCAAGCCATTGATTGGCTAGAGGGGTTGCGCGACTGGAATATCAGTCGTCAGAATTGGTTTGGCATAGCTATACCGGTGTACTACAACGCCTCTAGTGATGCATCCAAGGATGATTACATTATTGCGACATCCGAACAAGAGGCAATTGATTACTATGGTGCGGACAATTACGAAAAAGAAACGGACACCTTTGATACTTGGTTCAGTTCGGGACAATGGCCCTATGCCACGATGATGGCCACCGGAGACTTTGATGCCTTCTACCCTACCTCGGTAATGGGTACCATGCGCGATATCCTTTACCTCTGGGTAACCCGTATGATCATGTTTAGTCTGTACCGTACTCAGCAGATCCCCTTCCGTCATGTGTATCTGTGGGGCGCGGTGAACGATGCGCACGGCAAAAAGATGAGTAAATCAAAAGGTAACGTCGTTAACCCGCTGGAGATGACGGATAAGTTTGGTACGGATGCGTTGCGCTTAGCGCTAACCATTGGCGTTACTCCTGGTACGGGTGGCAGCCTAAGCGAAGAAAAAATTCAAGGATACCGCAATTTCTGTAATAAGCTCTGGAATGTTGCGCGCTTTATTCTTGGTCAATTACCACAAGACTACTCCCCTGCCCTAGCTGAAACTAGAAGTTTAGCCGATAAATGGTTGCTCGGTAAACTATCGGAAACCATACAATCAGTGAGTGCGGATATCGAAAGCTTTAAGTTTAGCGAAGCCGGCTCCAGCGTTTACTCCTTTGTATGGAATGACTTCGCCGATTGGTATATCGAAGCCAGCAAGGGCGAAGCTAATGTAGATCTGTTGGTCTATGTTCTTGAATCAGTACTCAAGCTGGTACACCCGTTCGCCCCATTTGTAAGTGAAGCAGTATGGCAAAAAATGCCTTGGCAAAAGCAAAATCTAATTATTTCACCATGGCCCGAAGCCAAAGACAGCTATTCTGCCGAAGTAGGGGAATTCGAAGGTCTTAAAGAGCTGATCCTCTCGATCCGCTCCACCAAAACCGCGCTGGGAGTCGGCAAAGTAAAAGCAGTCACTAGTAGTAAGAAACTTCACGAGCAATCGAATCTTGTAAATCGACTTTCACAACTAGAGTCACTAGAACTCACAGAAGAGGGGAATGGCTTGCGCGTAGCACACCCAGAATATGATCTCTGGCTAAGCGTCGACACCGAAACCATCCAGTCGTACGTTTCTAAACTCAAAGAACAGCAATCCGAAAAGCAGCAGTATGTTGCTTCGATAGAAAGGCGCTTGAGCAATAAAAGCTACGTCGATAACGCCCCGGCCGAGATAGTGGCCGATAGCCAAGCTCGCCTAGATGAGGCAAAGAGGGTACTATTAGTTTTAGATGAGCAAATCCAAGCAATCAACCAGTAAAACATGGATCGTTGCTAGTGTAATAGGGGGTATCGCTATTGTTGCAGTTGCAACTGCGTGGTTTGTGTACCCCAGAGCGGTTAATCGTATCGTGGTGATGGGGGACGTATACCGCGAAAAGGATCCAGCCAAAGCCCTGGTGTACTATCAGGCCGCCGATTACGTGAGTGGAGCCAGTAGCGAGTTAGTCATAAAGCAGATAGGAATATTGAATGAGCTTAGTCAGTTCGATGCCGCTTCTAAGCAAATCAACCGACTCCGCTACATTACCCCAGAAATCCGTATGATCCAGGCCCGAATTGCGTTAGAGCAGGGGAGAGACGTTGAGCGTAACTTAGCGATCGTTCTGACCGCTCCTAACGGCGCTACACCGCTTATGTCTATAAACTCGAATCAAACAGCGTTGGCAGCCGAACTGCTGTCTAGAGGGCTCGTACGCAGCGCACAGCGGGTTATCGTGGCCATCCCGGAGCCTAATCGCTCAGCTCAAGACTATCTTATCCTCGCTAAGTCTCAGATACGCCTATCTGATAATCTGGCGGCAAAAGAGTCGCTTGAGGCATCCCTCAAGCTTGATATAACTAACCTGGAAGTCCACAAACTATACAAAAATACGCTCGAGAAGCTCGGCCAGGACACCGCTAAAGAACAAGAAATTATAAAACAGCTAGAATCTGGCAAAATCTAACTTACAAATGTGAAATGCCCCGCGATCTGCGGCATTGCTTTCTCCTTTCGGATTAGCATTTCACAGAGCACGGGGCTCGGGGCACGTGACCTACTTGATGACCTTGATCACGACGTCCGTCGGCCTGCCGTTGATCACCACGTAGTACTCGCCTTCCACTAGCGTGACGATGAAGTTCTCCGTGGTGTTGCCGCTGCAGGTGTAGCACTCGGAATCCTTGCGGGCGCCGGGGCTCAGGTCCAGCTGCTTGGCATGGACGGTGTCGACGATCTTGCTGGCGGCCACCTCAGCATGGATGTCATCCTGCTTGCTGCGATCGACGCTGACCTTGAGTCGCCAGGTGGGCTGTTCCCCCAGCTTGATCACGACCTCCTGGGCCGGGATCAAGCTGTCGCTGTCGTAGATGGCGTTGACGGAGATGCCCGAGTAGGGGCCCTCTTCCTTGTCGTTCCCACCGGAGCCGAAGCAGCCGGTGAGCGAGAAGGTGAGGCCCACGACGAGCGCAAGGATGGACATGGACTTGAACGTGCGGGTGCGGCTCATGCCGGACCCCTTTCTGTGAAGCCGCCGAAGCGGGGGACGATCAATTCGATCTGACACATAATAGCAAATAAAGTTCTATTTGTCAATAGTTATGATGGTTAGCAACATGGTATCATTAAGGCATGCAACTGATAGAAATTACCGATCAGACTATCTGGGACGACTTTGTAAGTGAGAGTCCTCATGGACACCCGTTACAACTCTGGAGCTGGGGTGAGGTAAAGAAGAAAAACGGCTGGGAACCAGTTCGACTTGGGCTACTCAAAGGTGACCATTTAGAGATGGCTGCTCAAGTACTGTTCTGGAAGATTCCTAAAACTAAATACAAGCTAGCCTATGTGCCACGCGGGCCGGTGATTGACCCGATGAGCGGGGAAGTACCAGCATTACTGGAAGCTATCTCGGCATTTGCTAAAGAGAAATGCGCTATTCAACTAAAGATTGAACCCGCTTGGCAAGGTGTCAAATTGCCAGAAAACTGGAAGTTGGCTAAGGATAAAGTCTTGCTAGCTGAGACGTATTGCATCGATCTGAATCAAGAAGAAGAGGTGCTTCTGGGAAATATTCAGAGTAAAGCCCGTCAGTATATTCGCAAAGCCGAGCGCGAGGGTGTATCAATTCGGCGATTACTGAACGTTGATGAGCTGGACAAAGTCATGGCGGTGTATAAGGATACAGCTCAGCGAGCTGGATTCGCATTACATAGTGAAGATTATTATCGGACGCTCTTAGAGAAGGGGAGTGGGCATAATTATCTATTGGTGGCTGAGAAAGATAACCAAGTTGTAGCCTTTGTATGGATATTGGCCGCCGGCAAAACCGCTTTCGAGCTGTACGGTGGAATGACGCGCGAGGGCGCCAAACTCCATGGTAATTACGCGCTTAAAGCTCATGCTATGCAGCAAATGAAGGCCGAGGGCTTTGAGATTTATGATTTTAATGGGCGACTCAACGAAGGCGTAAGCCACTTTAAAAGTTTATGGGGAGCTACGGAAACCGATTGGATTGGATCGTATAACTTGCCGCTTAAAGGTATGTATTACAAGGCCTGGCGCGTTGCGTGGCCGGTCGGTAAACAGGTCAGTAAGACACTCAATAAGATTGGTGGTAAGAAGTGAGATTCGCGACTGAAGAAGAAATTGCTAAATGGGATGAGCTTGTAGTGGCTAATCCAGATGGCGGGAATACATTGCAGTGCAAAGTTTTTGCTGCAGTTAAACAAGCAGCTGGCTGGACACCGCAGTATGTGATTCATGAGCTGGATGGTGGCGACATCGCCGCGCTGTATCTTTCTAAAAAAGTATTTGGCTTGGGTGAGTTGTGGTACGCACCAAAGGGTCCAGGCGTGTTGACGGCTAATCAGTTACGGGAAGTGACTCAGGATTTAAAAAAGAATGCTAAAGGTATATTTGCGGTTAAGATCGAGCCGGATATCGTCGACGGCACAATTCGCAAAGATGATCTCCAAAGCTTTGGCTTGGTGAAGGTTCGTAACATTCAGTATAACTGGGCGACCGTGCTCGTCGATCTGGCACCGAGCGAAGAGGAGATTATCAATTCGTTCCGCCAAAAGACTCGGTACAATATCCGATTGGCCGAGCGTAAAGGGGTAACCGTCGAAGCCGTGGAGTCCAGTGACGAAAACCTCGAGATTATGTATGGCCTCATGGAAGTTACGGCCAAGCGAGCAGGTGTATTTTTGCGCGATAAGGGGTATTTTTATAGTTTTTGGAGCGATCATGCTCAAGCCGGTAATGGGCAATTATTCTTTGCACGCTACGAAGGTCAGGTTGTGGCCGGGGCATTTATCACTCATCTGGGCCACAAAGCACTCTATAAGGATGGTGGTAGTGGGCGCGAGTATGCTAACGTGCAGGCGCCGTATGCCCTGCAGTGGGGGATTATGAAGTGGCTCAAAGAGCAGGGTGTTACCGAATACGACCTGCATGGCACGCCACCGGCCGACAAAATCGATGACCCAGCACACCCGCTGCATGGCTTGGCGCGCTTTAAAACCGGCTTTAATGATCACGTCACCGAATATATTGGTACGTATGATCTGCCACTGACCGCCAAATACAAACAGTGGACTTCCTTTGGCGAACGTCTCGTCACCGGCTTTGCTCACCGCATCAAGAAAGAACTATTTTACTAAGCTGTCGGCGATGTTTTCGAGCTTAGCTTGGAAGTGGTTGAGGAGTCCGTGCATTACGAAACCAATTACCAGGAAGGCGGCGTTATTGGTAATAAAGGCTGCAGCGATATAAATTAGAGCCAAGCCGTCATAGAATGGATTGGCTAGATATTTATAAATGCCTTCGTGAATAGCTCGACGTGAGCCCTTGCCAAACAGCCAGCCGTTGGTGAGCACTTGGATATCCATAATCGTTAGGGCGCTGATCATCAAGAATATGGCAATGACCAGGAGTAGCCAGCCTAGTTCGGGTACGATAATTGGCATCGGCCAGCTGGCAAAATAACCAACTTGAGTGGACATGACGAAGAAGATAATCCAGGCGGGGGAGATAACAAATTGATGGGTGGTCCAAGCCATGGGGCCAAGATGATCATAAATCTTATAGCGTCGTTGCAACCACGCACTCATACCATGGATGAAGATGGCCAAAAAGAGCATGACGCAGGTTAGTATTAGATAGCCCATAGCTTTACTATGATAGGCATTCGTAAAAAATGCAAACTCGCTCATCCAACTCGCAGATGATAAACTTAACATATGCGTGAACTTGTAAAGAAACTTATACCTACCAACCTATTTAAGAAGATCGAACCATATGGTCACCAAGCCGAAGCGATGTTAGCAAATATCGTTTATGGCTTTCCGGCGCGTAAGCTCAAGATTATTGGCGTGACCGGTACGGATGGTAAAACGACGACTTCTACCTTAATTACGGCTATGTTGCGTAACGCCGGCTATAAAGTGGGTATGATGACGACCATTAGTCTCGACCTTGGTAACGGTCCGATTCCGAATCCGACACGTTTAACCACGGTGACCAGCTTTAGTTTGCAGCGTGGACTTAAGCAACTTGCCAATGCTGGCGTCGACTGGGTAATTCTGGAGACAACTAGTCATGCTCTGGCTCAACATCGAGTCTGGGGGGTGCCGTATAGCGTAGCGGTCTTTACTAATTTGAGTCATGAGCACCTGGACTATCACGGTACCTTCGAAAACTATCGTGATGCTAAAGTGCGTTTATTTGAACTATGTAATAACAATGCCAAGGGTCTTCAGGTCGGTATTGCTAATGCCGATGATCCCAGTGGCCAGTACTTTTTGCGAGCGATTAAAAATCCGGTGAGCTATGGAATTGATGCTGGAGACATCCGAGCTAAAGATGTAAAAACTACAACAAATGGCAGTACCATGACGGTCAAAACGCGCAATGGTGAGTTTAACCTCAAAGTTAATTTGACGGGCAGTTTTAACGTGTATAACGCACTGGCAGCTGCAGGAGTCGGGCAGGCTTTAGGTCTTGATGAAAAGCAAATTATTGATGGGATTGGTAGTTTGAGTAATGTCGAAGGTCGCATGACCACCATCGACGAAGGTCAGGATTTTAGTGTTATCGTCGATTACGCTCATACACCAGGGAGTTTTGAGAAGATATTTAACGAGATTCGCCCGGTTACTAAAGGGCGTATGATCGTGGTCTTTGGGAGTGCTGGTCGTCGCGATGAGAGTAAGCGTCCGCTCCAGGGTAATGCCGCCGGAAGGTTATGCGATATCGTGGTAGTTACTGAGGAAGACGATCGTGATCAGGATGGCGAACAGATTATGAATGAGATCGCTGAGGGCGCCGAGAAAGCTGGAAAGATCCGCAATAACGATCTTTTCCTCATTCACGACCGGATGCGCGCTATCGCCAAAGCTATTGAGATAGCAAAACCTGGTGACACCGTACTGCTCCTAGGCAAAGGACATGAGACATCCATCCTTGGTAACTTTGGTAAGCGCGACTGGGACGAAGCCGGGGCTGCTCGCAAAGCGCTTAAGAGCCTTAAAAAGTAATTATTTATTGTCGAGGGCGAGTGAGGTGCAACGTATGGCGCCGCCGCCTTTAGCGAGCTGGTCAGTGGCGCAGAGAATGGTTTTGAGTCCATGTGATTCGATGGCAGCTTGGAGCCCTGGCGCGTCATTGGTCATTGCAACCGTTTCGCCATCACTTACTAGATTACAGGCAAACTTCTTAGCTTCTTCTAAGGAAACGATAATGTAATCTACTCCTGGAATAGTCTTGAGGCGGTCTTGGCTGGCTTCGTCCATGGCGTCTGGGCAAAACGCAATCAAGTCCTCTCGCAGGATAGAGACGGCCAAGTCGCAATCGTACCATTCTTGACTCAAGGTTTGGATTGGGATGACGTTGTATCCAAGCTCTTGGGCGATAACGTCATGCATGCGGATGTCGGTGCGCCAGCCTGTGCCCATAATTATGTTATTTCCTAGGGGCAGGGCATCCCCTTGTCCACTAAACAGGTATGGTGGTTCAATTACTTCCAAGTCATTATCTTGAAACCATTTGCGGTAGTGGGTCGTTTCTGGCTGCCGCTCTTTAGGCAGTAGCGAGAGGATGACTTTATTGCCACGAGTTAAGCCGCTGTTGGCTACATAGATCATGTCCGGTATTCCCTCTACAGTCGGCAGGTATTCGATTTTACGTCCGGCGTCACGATGAGCTTGGATAATGGCTTCGTGTTGTTCAATTGCCTTGGCTTTATCTGGCTGATCGATCTGGTGCATGTAGGGATTGATTTCAAAATCTACACTAAAGTGCAGTGCATCGGTGACGAGTAAGTGGTTGTTCATAATTACCAGTTTAGCATGCAATAAAAAAGAGGCCCGTGAGGACCTCTTTTTTATGGTAGCAACAATTAGTCGTTGCTGTTGCGGCGGACCAGACCAGCCAGTACGACCAAGGCGGCCAGACCGACGAGGACGTAGACGATGCGAGCCAGGGCAGAGCCCTCACCCAGCAGAGAGTCTACTAAGTTGTAGTTAAAAGCACCGACCAGACCCCAGTTGAGGCCGCCGATGACAACGAGCACTAAGGCTACTTTGTCTACTACGTTCGACTTCATACTCACACTCCTTATTACACTGTAAGCATAAGCCCAATTTTGCAAGCTGACAAGTAAATTATCGACGGACGTTTTTGACGGCCAGGAAGGCAGTAAAGTTGAATTTAAGATCCTGAATACTCGGTTCAAGTACTTCTTGCTTATATAATTCCGCAGCACGACGGCTGGCAATTACCGCTGTACCTTCGGGGAATTTACCTTCGGCTAAGTCTTTAGCGGCCAAAGCTGTATCGGCATATTCAATATATTCTACACCTGGGAATTCACGCTTGAGGTAGAAGCGACATTGAGCGATGCCTTGCTGATGCGAAACGATTTGCTTTACGTCAGCCTGTTTGGTTCCGGGGGCGACGATCAGATTCTGCTGAACGTCAATCTCGAAGATGCTGACGACTTCGTAGAGGTATCGAGCCGTGGCGTAGACGGTTTCGTAGACGATACCACCGTTATGATTCTCGAGAGGAATAACGGCATATTCGGCAGCGTCATCAGCTACGGCGGCGAGGCTGGCGTCGGCGGTTACGGCATAATTAAGATCGCCATCAATGGCGTGATCGAGCATAAATTTATGAGCGGCTTCCTCGCTAAATGAACCAGGAACACCAGATAAAGCAATTGTTGTTTTCATACTTGTAAGAGTTTAGCACTAATATTCATCTTTATAAAGACAGATTGCTTCATGTAAAAATAATAAGTTTAACAATGTTATAACTTTGTTAAATTTCTAAAAAAGAAGTTAGAGATGGTGGCGTATAATAAACGTATGATCAATGCAAATGTATTTAAAGCATATGATATCCGGGGAATTGCTGGTAGCGAGATAACTCCTGAGCTCTGTGCTCAAGTTGGGCGGGGACTAGCCGAGTTGCTGCCCAAAGGTATTGTGGCGGTGGGCTATGATATGCGCCCACAAAGCCAGGAATATGCCACGGCACTTATGAATGGCCTGATAATTCAGGGTCGTCAGGTGTGGAATCTCGGTCTTATACCAACAGATATGATCTACTTTACTGTTGGCAAGTACAACTTGGCCGGTGGAGAGGTGGTCACGGCCAGCCATAATCCTGGTAAGTATGATGGTAT
>CAZPDI010000016.1:0-15577 GCA_964585425.1 uncultured Candidatus Saccharibacteria bacterium
GTCTACACATATCCCCGTAGAGCCCCCCTTTACCTAGTGTCAGATTTGAGCCTAACGGCGTACCGCCCGAACCGAACTGACTAATAGCCCCGCCTGCCGACACGACATACGTCCCCGACGATCCGAGCGATCCACTTTGGCTTACGTTGCCATATATCTGCTTGAGGGCACCGGTAGTAATACTACAATCTCCCGCATGCACATCCCCGCCTGCCGTATTCACGAACGGCTTAAGTGCATTATTGATCGTTACGCAAATTGTTTTACTGTATGCCGAATCACTAGGATTGGCACTACGCAATGGTGTTAAATCGGCATTAAAACAGTGTTTAGCTCCGTCTTGCGCATCATCCTTAACTTGATAGGTAAAAGATAAATCTCTCTGCGACACATATGGCAGAGACGGCCCCATACCGGGCTTAACCCATTCCAAATTAATTCTGCTTCCACTTTTCTTATAGCCATCATCACTGATACTAATAGGTCCGTCCTTTGTAAAGGTACGGTCATATGGTGAATTAGTTTGTGAGACTAGATGTGCGCCAAAGGTGCTGGTTGGCGCTGCAGAATTGCCACTTACATACTTACCCGTAACCATAAAAGTGACCTTATCGCCGCCAGCAGCTTCAAAGTTATCGGTAAACCAACCACTCCCCCGAGTACCCTGAAGACTGACCGATTGATTGTAAGTACCACAGCCACCGTTTAACGCTGGATAATCATCATATGGGATCCAAAAATTAATGCCATCGATACGGGCAATATTTTTCCATACCCATTCATATGTGTAGCCACCTTTAAAGCTTTTATACTCAATTGCATTATGAATATTCTGCCGAGGATTGCCATTTGCATCTAATCCATTAAAGAGATTCTTCCCAGGGCCTACACTTAACACCGTATCGCGCTTACCTGCAGGTGAAATCTCAACTAAATCAAACTCTGGTGCAGGCTGAACCGGCCATGGCGCTCTGTAGTATGCAGGATAATCAACATCTGACCAATGCAGATATCTTGCCTCCGTTTTACCTCTAGCCAATCGGCAGTCGGGCGCAAATTTAAAAGTATAATCACCATTGGTGGCGTCCGGCGATAATCTGTCCTGAACCGCGTATGAAGCCTTCAGGGGACCAGTAGGTTCATCAGACGTGTAAGCCCAGTCTGCATTGGACCAGTAACCCGTTAAGGGATCACCTGCAGTGTCTTGAGCATACGCAGCGCCTAGTTTAAAGGCATTCACACGGCCTTGAGTTTTACCGTTTATGACGGGAGCTGCCGTATTCCAGCTAGCTCTTACAAACAAAACATACTTTCCTGTTTTTTGGGTAGCACTCCAACGCTTGCCATTACAAGTCGCGTTATCTACAAATCTTTTAGCGTCCAGTTTATACCAACCATTAACTGGCATCTGATTACTATAAGCGACATAAGACGCTACTGGTTTAATACTACCGCCTGCTCTGCAGGGAATTTCCTCAGCAAAATTACGATTTTGATTTACCTGGTCTATGGCTAAGAAAAATTCGTATTTAATAGCATCTGTATTTCTGGTTTTATCCGTGGTTCCATCGTCACTAAATCTCTGGGCACTAAGCCCACGGCTAGTTCCCAACGTATCTGCCTGGTCACCATAACCACCCTTTGATATACCAATGTAACCATTGGCAACCTTACTTGGATCAAAATAATACTTACCCCATGTTGCCTCGGCGTTAAGCGTATTCCCCTCACCCACCTGAGCTATCTCCATATGTGCGTCTCTTGCCTGAGTGGCAGTATCAGGCGCAGGCATTATCTTAGTAAATTTCCAGTCGGGTGGCTCCGCTGCGTTAGCGATTCTAGTAATAAATAATAAGCCTACAACCGCAATCATAACGACAGAAATAATGCCCCCCAGCATTAATCCTCGGCTATTAGCAATGTTTTGAAATCTTTTTAGGGTAAGCATCACCTAATAAGTGTAGCCTTCTACCCAAGAAGCGTCAAACAAGTTATGCTTATATTTAGGTAAATTTAAAAGCCACAAAGGGCTTTTAAATTATAGTGAGTAGTGAGATTACTTAACGATTCGGTTAGCGTACTCCACACTCTCAAATATGATAGGCGATGCAAGAGTTTCTGCAGTTTCATCTGGGTTCCATTCTTGCAACTCGGCATCTGTAGCGGGTCGTCGCAACATGCGTAATGTTACTCCAGTAAGGTCACAATCTAAGCCATACTTGCGCTTAAACTCGCTTGATTCACTGAACTGAACCATTAATCCACCTCGTGTAATCTTTTTGGCATTGAGCTTATTGAGCCAGTAATTATAACCAGCCTGATCACCTACTCGACCCAGGACGTTAACATACACGAGTTTTACAAATTCATCATTCGAAAGCGAACCATAGTTTCGATTAAACTCGCTACTTTGTGCAAAATAATCAGATACAGCTGTCAATTTAGTACCGTTCTGCATCTTACGAATCCAATAATCATATCCACCGGCGTCAGGCCAGCGCTTGTAGTAAGCTTTGTAGAGTCGTACTAAGGGGCCGCGCTTAACAGCATCATTTTGCACGAACCAATCCAGGATTTCTCGGGCGGTATATGGCTTACCGGTAGCTGGATTATTGCCAGCCCACTTAGCTTGTTCAGCTGACGTAGCATCACGTTTAAAGAAATCTCGATATTGTTGATTTACGAGAGCAGCACGACTGTTGAATGGAGGCATGGCGGGCCCAGGGTTTACAGCACAAGCCTTAAAGTAAGATAGATCTACGCCACCTGAATTAATAGAGTTATTCACTAAGTTGGCCAGTGTGAATTCACGCCCGCCAGCAGTAAAGGCATAGAGGTAGTTGAGCTTTAATCCACCAAATGTAGTGATATAAGCACCTCCTGATGTTGATGAGGTAACCGTAATACGATGATCTTCTGGAGCTAGTCCACCATCAATCGAGTCATACACTCGACAAACACTATTAGCTGGCACTGCCGGAGCATCACCAGCAGTCTGGCTATTTCGCACGACTTCGGCGCCGATGGCGAAGGTGGCAGTACTAATAATCAGGGCGATTGGCAGGACGACGTGCGTTAGGGTACGTCGAACAGCCTTTTGACGCTTGGCGTTAGTTGGATGAGCCATTTTATAGAGATTGTCGGCATGTATTTGATGCAGACCTTTTTTATCAGCCTTCTTGGCAGCCTTAGCATGCGCTCGGGCTTTAAGATGATGTTTAACTTTGTGAGCAGTTGGGAAGTTTTTCACTTGCGCTCTCCTTATGCGTAGTTTATACCACATCATACCTGTAAAAGTCAAGAGTGATATTGGTTACGGTTAACTACACTTTAATCCTGCAGACACCAGCAAGCAGTTAAATAGCTTACAAACTCTTATATATTCGCTCGTCGCGGCAATGTCGATCTGCTTTAAGAGTTCTTCTGGAAGTGATATGTTGATTGTCTGGCTTAGAGTTGAGCAATCATTAAATCTGGTACTCGCGAAAAGTCGCTATCGAGCGTTACCAGCAGACAGCCATGCTCCAGCGCTAGTGCTGCAATCCACACATCATTCACATTTATTGGTGTGCCGGCCTTTTTGAGCTTTTTATTAATAGCAGCAAACAGCCTCGTAGTTGTATCGCTAATAGTAATCGGGTGCACATTTGGGCTATCAAGAAGCCTCTGCAATAATGTCTCATTTTCTTGTTGCCTACTACCCAAAGCAAAGCCAGTTCGTAACTCACCTACCACTACCAACGGCATAATCAGCTGATTGTCGGAATTAAAAAACTTCTTAAGTCGTTTATCTCCACGGTTAAATGCAGAGTAGGCGCTGGTATCTAACATAAAATCAGGCCTGTCAGAAGTTACAACTACTGCCATAACTCGCCATCTACGCGCGATAGGTCTTTAATTGCCTCGTCAAACCCAGCATCGAGTGTATTTGCGCCAAATAAAAAATCAAAACTCTGCTCTTTGGGTGGTGTTTCCGTACCAAATGTTTGCAGCGATAACAGATCGACCACCGTCTGGTTAAATGATTTGCCCGTTTGCTGTGATCGCTTACGAATGACCTGATCGACAACTGGCGGGATATTGCGAATAGTGTACTGGATTTTGCTCATGCCTACAATGTATACAATGCATGCATACGTGTCAACCTGTTGTATGGTAAAATACTCCCTATGAGTTTATCGATTGGCACGTTCAGGACGTAAACCTACCTTTTATGATCAAGTTTAAGATGCCGACGCCCGATAGTGGTAAGCGCGGCTATTCGGATGAGTACGTTGCTAAGATGCGTATAACTTCATAGCCTTACGGACATCCTCCATTGTTTCAAGAACAACTCGACGTGCTTTTTCCGAACCTTCACGTAGTATTTGTTCTACAAGCTCTGGTTGGGCTTCATATTCCTTTCGCTTGGCGCGTATAGGTTCAAGGAAGTCATTAATAACTTTTACAAGATATTGTTTCACTTCGATGTCACCAACTTTGCCGTTTGTATAACGATCTTTATATTCTGTGATCG
Organism: uncultured Candidatus Saccharibacteria bacterium; assembly: GCA_964585425.1. Lineage (GTDB taxonomy): Bacteria > Patescibacteriota > Saccharimonadia > UBA4664 > CAYXHD01 > CAYXHD01. The sequence continues at coordinate 4,517 of CAZPDI010000016.1, forward strand.
CCACAGTTTCAGTACCGAATATATCTAAGTATGTAAAAACGGGGTTTCCCTCGACATTGCCAGCATCTGTGGCATGCTTACGGTTTGGATCAGTATACATTTTCATGACCTTCTTCTCTACTTCAGCAGGGTTATCAGACAGGTAAACCACATTGCCAATACTTTTACTCATCTTCGCCCCGCCGTCCGTTCCGACTAAACGAGCATTACGACCAGCTAGAATCTCTGGCATTTCAAACGTATGCCCATACGTTGCATTAAACTTATTAACAACTTCTCTTGTAAGCTCTACCATTGGGGCCTGATCATCCCCTGCAGGAACTAAGTCTGCCTTAAATCCCAAAATATCAGCAGCTTCCGATAAGGGATAGTTTACAAAACCAACAGGTACATTTGCTCCAAACCCTTTTTGCTGCATCTCATCTTTTACCGTTGGATTACGCTGTAAGCGAGCTAGACTTACAAGATTCATGAAGTATACGGTAAGCTCGGCTAGTTCAGGAATTTGAGACTGCACGAACATCGTAGACTTTTTAGGATCTAACCCGACCGCCAGATTATCCAAAGCCACCTCGTAAATACTTTCTCGGACTTTTTCTGGGTTTTCGAAGTTATCTGTTAAGGCCTGAATATCGGCCTGCATGATAAACGTTTCGTATTTATCTTGAAGTTGTACTCTATTTTCGAGAGTACCAATATAGTGACCGAGGTGCAGCCTACCTGTTGGCCTATCGCCTGTTAGAATACGCTTCTTATTTTTAATCATGCTTCTCTCCTTGATTATTAACTAAGCGCTCAATAAATTGAACGGCCTGCTTTACATCGTTATCTTCCATAATCTTAATCACTGCACTCCCAATTACTGCAAAATCGGCAACTTCAAGTGCTTGTTGAACATCAGGCAGATTTCGTATACCAAACCCAAGCGCAATTTGGCCATTTGTCTTACTTCTAATAATCTCTATGAGATCTAACAACTCTTGCTTAATCGTTAGCTCTTTGCCAGTAATGCCCTGGGTACTTGTTACGTAAATAAGCTCATGCGTCTCCAGTTTATATTCGCTCAATCTACTTACCAATGTGCCTGGTGAAGCAACTGGCACCAAGTCTAAATTACGTGCCGAACAAACACCTAGCAGAGCCTCGTGGTCGCTCGTACCACACGGTAAATCTGGGATTATAAGACCGTTTACGCCGATCTTTTGAGCTTGACTGCAAAAGCCCTCAATCCCAAAACTCATTACTTTATTAGCGTAGCTCATAATGTAAAGTGGCACTTTCAGGCCCTGAGTACGAGCCTGAGCAAGCATGTCGAAGCAGTCCTGAATAGTAGTGCCGTTCTCCAGGGCAGTGTCGTTTGCTTTCATTATTACTGGCCCATCGGCGCTAGGATCTGAAAATGGAATTTGAACTTCAATAATCGACACCCCAGCCTCTTGCATACCAAGTAAAAGCTCGATGCATTGAGCTTTGGTAGGATAGCCAGCGACTACATGAGTCATTAGTTTATTATTCATATTGCACCAGCTCCTCTTTTAAGAATGTCTTAAACTTATCTTTACTAAATTGTTTTGCGAGCGTGAACAAGTCTTTATCTCCCCGCCCAGAAACATATACTACAACTACTTGATCAGCAGATAGTGTCGACGCTAGTCGCATGGCGTGAGCAACTGCATGAGCCGATTCTAAGGCAGGAATAATACCTTCTGTAACAGCTAGTGTTTTAACCGCAGCAAGAGCTTCTTTGTCGGTGGCACTTACAAACTCAACCCGACCGTTATCATGAAGTTCAGCAAGTTCAGGGCCGATGCCGATGTAATCTAGCCCAGCAGCAACACTGTGTGTCTGGGCAGTATTCCCATCATTATCTTGCAGAAAGTAGGACTTGTAACCATCGATGATGCCAACTTTAGCCCCTGGGAAACGTGTAGCATGATCGCCTAACTTGCTGCTTCTACCTCCAGCTTCAACACCAATAAGTTTTACCGAGGGCTCGCTAAGAAATTCCGTAAATGCCCCTAAAGCGTTGCTTCCTCCCCCAACACAGGCCACAACGTAATCAGGCAAGCCATTAAGTTGCTCGTGTATTTCTCTTCCAATAATCGATTGAAAGTCACGGTTCATGCGTGGATAAGGATCTGGGCCTAAACACGAGCCTATAACGTAATGAGTTGTGTCGGTATTCTGCAATAGGTCTTTCATTGCTGCGCTTACGGCATCCTTTAAGGTTCGTGATCCAAACTTCACAGGAATAACCTCTGCACCCAACAACTCCATCAGCAGAACATTGGGGCGCTGACGCGCCATATCAATCTCGCCCATATAGACGGTACATGCGAAGCCAAACTTAGCCGCTACGGTCGCCGTAGCTACGCCATGCTGACCAGCACCTGTTTCAGCAATGAGACGCGTCTTGCCTAATTTACGAGCGACTAGAGCCTGCCCTAAACAGTGACTAATCTTGTGCGCTCCCGTATGGTTTGCTCCTTCGTTCTTGAGATAAATCTTTGCTCCACCAAGTTCTTTTGTTAGGTTTTTAGCGTACACTAAAGGAGTAGGCCGATTGTTATACTTAGTCTGAAGATCTCTAAGCTCTGCCTGAAAATCTGGTTGATTCTTCAGAGCATCATAAGATGCGGCCAGGTCTAGCAAGGTTGCCTGAAGCATTTCTGGTACATAACGGCCACCATAATCACCGAAGTATGCCATTGAATCATTATTTTTAGTCATTATGTGAACTCCTGATTTGTACTTTATATTATGGGATTAGTTGGGAGAGTCTGGCGACTAAACCTGACCCTCCCAACTAGGCGAACTGATGCCCTCACCCCGTAACGCCTGGCCAGTCACGCCAGCGCTCTTCGTTCTGCGCCTTGGCGTCGTCCTCGGAGCTTAGACGGCCAACGAACTGCTTGAAGCTGTTGAGCGGGGTCTTGAGTGCCTTTGCAGGCACCTGGAGGATTGCCGCAACCGCAGCAGCGTCCAGGCCAGCAGCTTCGAGCTTCTCGATGAGCCTTGCTGTATCCCCTTCGGAAACACCTGAAATCGTTGCCATTGCAGCTATCTCTTTTCTTGTATGCCGTCGACCCAGAGCTTGGGCCTGTTGGGAACGGCAATCGGAAACTACTATATTCACTAATCTCTGATTGACCTCCCAACTAAAAAACTCCCTTTCGGGAGTCCATTCGTGTCAGTTTTGTTCGCTAAACTAAGTGGATTCCCTACTAGAAGAATTACCTTGCCAAGAACCTAATGCCTTAAAGTGACCCTGTGCTAGTTCTTTTGAGCCACGTGTTACAGTTCCAACGCCCACACCTAAATCACTAGCAATCTGTTGCTGCGGCACACCTTGAAGGAGCTGTTTAACGATCTCGACGCGTTGCACAAGTTCGTCTCGCTCTTTGGATGTGGTGACGCCCACCAAGAAGTCCTCAAGAAGTGACTTATCCTCGATGGAGTCCACAAGATTTACAAATGATTTGAAATTCGACATATCAGTATACTAGCATACTAGTACGTTGCTTGTCAAGAGATTGCTTAAATGATTAGGATTATTGCAAATTAACCTTTACGCCATTTGAGAAAGCACTGTCATGCAACTCGGCAGCAGTAGGAGTTTGATCTTTAGGAACATCGAAGACGATTGCACCACTCACGCTATTGCCTGGGTTAATGTTATTGTACCAACTTGAACCACTTGGTGAGTTGTAGAGTGTAGCCGAGTCATCAGCCGAATACTTTTGACCGTTAGCATTGAGCAGGTATTGATTACTTGAGATAAGGCTTTGAGCTTGGTCGCCAATGTTCTTAACTGAGATATTCAGTAAGCAATACTGGCCTTGTGGCGATTTAGTAAGATACTGGTTTGTTCCAACCGACACCTTACCACACTCCACGCTGCTTACCGTAAACTCGAACTTACCGTCGTTGGCAGGTTGCCCAATCTTAGCCACTTCAGCAGCCTTATCAGTTGATGATTTAGACGTGGTGTTTTTATTAGTGTTGAATTGACTGCCGCCACCAGCCGCCGAGCTAATAACACTAATAGCGATAAAACCAAGTATGACTGACCATACTTTATGCCTTACAAACCAGTTTTTCCCTTCGTTCTTTTCTTTCTTTGCCATGCGAACTTCTCCATTTAACTTATATCTGTTAAATTAACACATCTCATACAAAAGATAAACAGTTAGTTTATGTAACTATCTGTTTATTATTCTTACTCTTGATGTATGAAGAATGCTCAAGAACAAACACTAATGAAGTCATTTGGACAGCAGCTAGCTAAAACACGCAAAGGGCGTGGCCTGACGCAGCAAGAACTAGCCGAGAAGATTGGCATGAGCGTAGTTGCAGTTGCTTACATAGAAACTGGCAAACGCTGGGCTAGGCTCGGCACACTGAGTAAAATTGCCAGGGCGCTCAAAGTCGATATAGCAGATTTATTTCGAGAACTTTAGCTTTTTCCTGAACTTGTTTGCTAGGCCTGAATCGGATTTCTGCTTCTTTAGACTTTCTCGGTGAGCTTTGATATGCGGAGCAACATATTTTTCAAAGTCTTTAATAACATTCGTGAACTGTGGGCCGTAAGAGTCATTTGCCCCCATTGAGTATAAAGTATCACGCTGCTCCCTGGTGTAATCGTCCTTGAATGCGGGGTCTTGCACAGACCTTATGTAACTATCCACTGCGTGCAGCAAGGTACGCACCTTATCCATAAGGGAATTTTGCAACCTAATAATATCTTTCCCTCCCCATACAACTTCACTCTCAAGAGCAATATCCTGAAACTCACTCATAGCATCCTGAACCTTTTTCCAGCGACGAGTATACGCGACGACTTCCCACTTCTCCCCTTCTTTCACTTCGCCCGCCTCAGCCACCGATAAGAAAGGTTGGCGCACATAAGCCACCGCTTCACGAACCTTGTACACACTGAGTAGGAGTCGTTTAGCTAACTCGTACTCTGCTGTCCCTTGGAGCTGTTTCTTCCACGTACTCAGACCAATGGCAGCAATTACTACACCCACGCCAGTTGCTAAGGCTACAATTACAGACGAAATGGTAGTTATGGTTTGCTCGCACATGACTACATTATATCAATAACCTTCATGCGGGATGTCATCATCGTTGCCGCGTACTTTTGCACCATTTCGCCATGCAGCAATTTCATCCCGCTTTTGAAGGTATTCTGCTATTGTGTCCGCTCGTTCTACTATGTCGTTAAGCACCTCTGGGGAGCTGTAATCTTTTCCTGATTGCGGTTGCTCGACTTCCTTAATGCCTCTAGGAGCAATACCGAACTCCTCACGAGCTTTACGCTCTAAATACCATTGTGATGTTTTAAGATCACCCCTGTTAATAGCATCTGCAACGTTCATTTTAGCTCGCAACAGAACGTGAACTTTTGCACTCTTAATTTTGTCACTAAACTCGGTGTCTTCTTCGGTCCAACGATAATACGTATTGCGGGATATGCCAGAGTAGGCACAGGCTTCTGTGTCGTTACAGCCAAGCTCAAAAGCCTGTACTAGTTTTGTTACAACAGCTTTTGTGAGTTTCGTTGGACGACCAAGTTTTTGAGTTGGTGAAGGCATTACGTTCCCTGTATTATTTCGCCTCCGATTAGTTTAATTATAACACGCTTATGCATGCAGTCCGATCAAATCAGGGGTACGATAATAGAACCAAAATGGAGCCAGTTATGCCGACCAAGAAACAAGTTGATCGTAAACTCGCCTGGATGCTCAATCAGCTCCAAACTCTTAAACATTTGGCCCAAGGTCGTGAAGCTCTGTTTGCTATCCAAGATAATCCAAATCTCTCTTCTGAAGAGCAGCACCTACTGCTGGGGCGGTTTGAGAGCGATGGCATTATAAAGCTATCGCCCGTAATGGCCCCGCAGGAATGGTTCTCTCACATGCGCGCTACGGTAAACTTTGAACCTTTCAAGTACACCAATTTTTACATTACGTTTCTACCTGGCTTTGACGACTCGGCAGCATACTACAAGAAGCTTGCTCCTGATGCTTTTCCTTCTAACAAAGTTACCTTTAGCAGAAGGAACTACACTTTACGACAAGGTAGCAAACATCACACACTTGACTCGCCCACACTGAAATCACTCATTGAAGAGCTATGGCCTAAACGCACACGGATAGATGGGCATGGGCAAGCCATTGAGGGTAACTCGATGACTAAATCAGCCTTGTTAGCAAGTACTGACATATCATCTGATAGACTCAAAAATTCTATCACTGCGTTTAATCAGCAGATGAAGCGAAAAGGCATTGATGCCAGAATAAGCAGTACTAAAACTTCGATCATACTCACCGCACAAGACGAATAAATAGCAGCAATCCATTTATAACAAAAGCAATCCACACTTGAAGATTGTTTGTTTTCTGCACGATTCCAATCTGTAAATTGACAGGAACTTCAATCCCACGCCTTCCAAAATAAAAGCTGTTTTATAGTATTTCTCTTATACGAGAGTATTTAGGTTAGTAACTGGAAATAGCCAAGTGGAAAAAGCTGATTACAGCGAAATAGCCAATAAACTTCAGCCTCAAGCACACGAGAAGCCCCCTATTGCTGCTGTTGACCAACTCGCAGATGAGCTAGTAGCGACTTATCAAAATCCTCTCTACCGCCCTTGGTATTGCAAAGTCATATACGCCCTGGGACTGAATGCTGTTCGTGATCTTAAAGGTCGAGCAAAAGATAGCAAGTACCCTGGCAGGTTGTTTAGCAAGCTGGCACGCGAAGCAATGCAGGCTAAAACAGCAAGAGAGCGTAATCATGGCTAAGAAAGCAGCCATGCCAGAGCTACACTATATGAAAGTGGAGCAGCCCGACGACGATGCTCTTAATAGCGCATACGACTACATATTTAAACTGGTACTAGAAGCACAGACGGCAAATAACTCTTTACTACCATGATGACAAGATTTATAATTACTTACAAATACTTATAAGGTTACTATGGAACACGATCTACTCACTGTTGAACAAGTTGCTACTATTCTACAAGTCCACTGGCAGAGTGTTCTCAACTATATTAAACGAGGCGATTTGGTCGCAGTACGGCTCGGCAGGGGCTACCGAATCGAGCGTAAGGACTTAGACAAATTTCTGAACGAACGTTCAACTCGCGAGGAGAAGGTATGAAACGAGCAGCGATCTATACCCGCGTTAGTACAGGTAGGCAGGAAGAAGAACAGACGATAGATGCTCAACGTACTGAGGTTGAGGCAAGAATTAAAGCTGATGAGAACTTATTCTTGCCAGATTGCTATTACGAAGATGACGGCTGGACAGGTACTCTACTCGCCAGACCAGCCCTTGATAAGTTGCGCTTAGATGCCCAGAGCAACAAGTTTGATATTCTTTACTTCTACGATCGAGGTCGCTTAGCTCGTAAATTTGTATATCAAGAAGTTGTTCTCGATGAACTAAAGAGCTATGACATTGAGTGTATTAGTCTTCAGGACATTAACGGCTCCAGCCCTGAAGAGCAGCTTATGGGGAATGTCATGGGTATATTCCATGAATACGAACGCATTAAAATCGCAGAACGATTCCGTAGAGGAAAGTTATACAAGGTACGCGAAAAGAAGAAGCTACTTGGCTACAATGCACCGTATGGCTACAACTATCATCACCGCATAAAGGGTGGTTTTGAGGAGCGAGATGGTTATTTTAGCATCAATGAAAAAGAAGCAGAAGTCGTTCGCCAAGTTTTCACATGGGTTAGTGAAGGGATGTCTCTTCGGGAAGTAATACGAAAACTACACGAACTTGGTGTGCCGCCCAAGAAGCAAAAACGCACAACTTGGACTAAAGGACCTATTTCTCGCTTATTGACTAATAGTACGTACACAGGTAGGCATTACTACAATAAAACCGAAGCAGTTATAGCAAAGAACCCCAAAGACCCAAACAAGAAATATCGTCGTGTGAAGAACGACAGCCGCATAGCCCGCCCTCGTGATGAATGGCTTCCTATCGAGGTGCCCCGCATTATAAGCGATGAGTTGTTTAGCAAAGTTCAAAAGGAGCTGGAGCGCAATAAGAAGTTTAGCCGTAGGAATAATAGCAAAAACAACTATCTGCTTACTGGCATTATCCAGTGCGAATGCGGCAAGCCACGCACAGGAGATCCTGCAAGCAATGGCCATACATACTATCGTTGCACCGACCGTCTATCCAAGTTCCCTCTCCCCCGCGAGTGCCACGCAGGAGGCGTAAATGCCCCTGTGCTTGATGCTTTGACGTGGAAGAAGCTAGAAGCCCTTCTCGCGTCTCCTACGTTGCTTAAAAAGCAAGCTCAGCGCTGGCTAAGCAACAGCAATAAGACTCCGCTCAACAATAAACTTGATGAGACGAAGAAGCGCATTGGTGAGCTTGACGCAGAAGAAAAGCTATATGTTAAGGCTTATGGCAGTGGTATTCTTTCAGAACGACTCTATAAAGAGCAGATGCAGGAGCTACTTGTTCAGCGCACAAATCTGAACACTATATTGGCACAGACTGAGGCCGAGCTAAGCAAACAACCTAAACTTTCCCTTGAGGAACTCGTTGCAGGTTCGCTAAAAATGTTAGAAAACTTGGATTTTACAGATAAGAAAGCTATAATAAGGAAACTTGTTACAAAAATTAAAGCATCGCAGAAAGAAGTAGTTATATGGGGAAACATACCGATTTTAGAAAGTTCAGAGGTTGGTTTTGAGCCTATCGATTGGCATTGTCGGTCTGCCGAATGTCGGCAAGAGCACCCTCTTTAATGCCCTCACCAAAAACAACGTATTAGCCGCTAATTACCCATTTGCTACCATCGAGCCAAATGTCGGTATTGTTGGCGTACCCGATGATCGTTTGCAAAAGCTTGCTGATCTGTACCAGAGCACCAAAATCGTACCGGCGAGTGTAACATTTGTAGATATCGCCGGTATCGTCCGCGGTGCCAGCGAGGGTCAGGGTCTTGGCAATAAATTCCTAGCCAATATTAGGGAGTGTGATGCCATTGTTCAGGTGGTGCGCGCCTTTAGTGGTGATGTGGTGCATGTTGATGACAAAGTCCACCCCGCCTCAGATATTGAGACGATTAATACCGAGCTTATTTTGGCCGATTTGCAAACCATTCAAGCGCGGATTGCTAAGACCAAGCCAGCTAACCCGGTTTATGGTAAGGCCCAAGAAATCCTCGATGCCGGTCAAACACTCTCGGCTGCCGGCTATGATCATGAGGATCTTAAAGAGCTGAACCTGCTTACTTCTAAGCCGTTCTTATATGTGTTTAATGTTGATGAAACTGATCTGCAGAATGATAGCCTGCAATCCGAGTTAAAATCGCTCGTCTCCCCCGCCGACGCCATATTCTTATGTGCCAAGCTCGAAGCCGAGCTAAGCGAGTTGGATGACGCCGAAGCGCTGGAGCTGCTCGCAGAGTATGGTCAGCATGAATCTGGTCTAAGTAAGCTGATTAAGACTGGGTATTCCCTGCTGGGATTGCAAACCTATTTAACCGCCGGCCCCAAAGAAGTTCGCGCTTGGACAATCCATAGGGGCGACACGGCGCCACAAGCTGCCGGCGTTATTCATGGCGACTTTGAGAAGGGCTTTATTAAAGCTCAGGTTATTAATTATGACGATTTGATCTCAGCCGGCTCGGAAGCCGCAGCCAAAGCTGCTGGTAAGCTGCGCCTCGAGGGTAAAGACTACGTTATGCAAGAAGGCGACGTCGTCGAATTCCGTTTTAACGTGTAAGTAGGAAGAAGCGCTCGCGGTTGCCATGGCGGCCGTGAACTTCGCTGTCAGCTTCGGACTGAATAACAAAATGATCCGCTGCCCAAGCTCTAAATTCGGCCAGCACATTTTGACGAACTTCTTCGTCCACAATGAGTCCTTTATGAGCATCAGCCAGGGCTTTACCGGCTTCAAATTGAGGTTTGACCATGGCCACGATCTGGCCATCGTTCTCGATAAGGGTGGCCACATGCTCGAGGATTTTAGTGAGCGAAATAAAGGACACGTCGATCACCGCAATATCTGCTTTTTCAGCCGATTCAAAATTACGAATATCGGTCTGTTCGTGCAATTCAACCCGTGCGTCGCTGCGTAATTTATACGCCAACTGGTTGGTTCCCACGTCTACGCCAATCACCTTTTTAGCGCCGTGCTGCAGTGCGCAATCGGTAAACCCGCCGGTGCTAGAACCGACGTCTAAGACTATTTTATTCATAAAGTCGAGTTTAAGGGGCTCAATCACCGAAGCTAGCTTCTCCCCTGCCCGACTGACATAGGGCATTTGGTTCTTTAAACGTATCTCGACGTCATCAGCAAACTGATGGCCTGGCTTTGTCCAGGTATGCTCATTCACAATAACCTCGCCGGCCATAATCAGCGCGGCGGCTTTATTGCGCGTATCCACCAACCCCCGCTCGACCAAGAGAGCGTCGAGGCGTTGCTTCATTTACTTTTTACGCTCCAGGTAAGCACCGCTACGGGTGTCGACTTTAACTTCGTCACCTTCTTTGATGAACAATGGAACCAGAATGTTTACACCCGTTTCCAGAGTGGCATCTTTGAGGGATCCGGTAGCAGAGTCGCCTTTTACACCAGGTTCGGTGTGCGTAATCTTGAGGAATACCGAGTTGGGCATGTCGATGCCAATGATCTTGTCGTTGAATTTAAAGAGCTGCACGGTTGTTCCTTCAGCCAAGTATTTAGCCTGATCACCCAGGATGTCCATAGAGACCTGTACCTGCTCATAGGTGTCGGTGTCCATAAAGTGGAGGTCGTTACCTTCGGAATAGAGATACTGCATCTTGGGTCGCTCAAGTTGAGCTGGCGTGGCCTTCTCGGCCGCGCGCCACGTACGCTCAGTTACGGCGCCAGTTAACAGATTCTTAATCTTGGTGCGCATCTGAGCACGGTGGACGGCATCAGCGGCGTGTCATTTGCGGTGTGGGCTCCCAATGCAGAACGGGTCAGTGTGGTTGGCGAGTTTAATGAGTGGGACGGGCGACGACATCAGATGCGGGTGCGTGGCTCAAGTGG
>CAZPDI010000017.1:0-13674 GCA_964585425.1 uncultured Candidatus Saccharibacteria bacterium
AGATAAAGCTTGACCGGCTTGGCGGCAGCATCAAACTCGGTATTCACCTCGGCGAGTTACCGCTGGTTCCGGCTCAAGACTTAGCAGAGCACGTTTGCGGCAGTGATCTGGCCGAGGCAGTTGCCACCAGCAGCGAAGGCAAGCTTAGCTTTGGATTGAGCTTATACGGCTTCACGTTATCAAAAGGCCAACATGAATCATTAGGACTAGAACTAAAAAAGTGCTTTAAGCAGCTTGGTCGTAGTGCGCGCTACATTGCCAGCAAGGGGCAATTGACGGCCGCGCAAATTACTCACAATAAACTACTCGATAAAGGTGCTGATATTTGGATAGTAAAAACGACTAAAGGCTATGTACTGGCCAGTACCGTCGCCGTCCAAGATATTGCAGCCTATGCCGAGCGCGACCATGGTCGGCCAGCCCGCAGCGCCAAAGTCGGCATGCTGCCACCAAAGTTAGCGCAGATGATGATTAACTTAACTGCACCAACAGCTGGATCACGGATTCTTGATCCGTTCTGCGGCACGGGCGTTATCCTACAGGAGGCATCTTTGCTCGGTTATGAGGCCTATGGAACAGATATTGAGCCTAAGCTCATCGATATGAGTCAGACCAATGGTCAATGGCTACAAAACGCGCATCAGACACCAGAATGGACACTTGAGGTTGGCGATGCCACTACCCACACATGGTCAGGAGACATCGGCACCGTAGTAACCGAGGGCTACCTTGGTCCAGCCCTGACCAAAGAGCCTTCAGATAAAGAATTAGCCCGCATCAAAGCCGAAGCAACTCAGCTAACTATCGATTTTTTGACCAATTTAGCGCCGCAAATTAAATCCGGTACGCCAGTCTGTATCACCCTTCCCTGCTGGAAAGTTAGTAAAGGTTTTTCTCGAGTCGAGATACTTGACCAGATTGGCCAGATAGGATATACTCTTAAGGAGTTTTTGCCTGTTACGTATGAGCACTTGCTCTACGTACGCGCCGATCAAATTGTCGGCCGGCAAATCACAGTTTTAACGAGGAACTAATCCCATGTCCCATACAAAAGCCGGTGGCTCTAGTAAGAACGGTCGCGATTCCGCAGCGAAACGCCTTGGCGTCAAACTTTTTGGCGGTCAAAGCATTAACGCCGGTGGTATTATCGTACGCCAACGTGGCACCAAGATGGCCGCTGGCGAAGGTGTGGCCGTAGGTAAAGATCATACTCTTTACGCAACCCGCGACGGTAAGGTTGCGTTCCGCCAAGCAAAAGTAGCCCACTTTACTGGTGCTCGCACCAAGCGAACCGTCGTTTCTGTCGAAGCCTAAGTTAGTACATACGTAACAAAGCTTGCCACCTTCGGGTGGCTTCTTTGTTTTTAGGCATGTGTCTACAATGTAGATACAAAATATTGAAATGTATATACATTGTAGACACCGAGATAAAAATAAAACGCTTAATCTATGCGGAATTAAATTTTACGTGAGTCGTAAGCCCAGTGTAATAGTGCTTGGCGTTGGCGTGGTCGACAATTGATATCACCTACCATACAATTTTTCTGAATCTGTCCGATATGGCGGCGAATAGCCTTCCAGCGCTTTATTTGCACAGCATCCATCTCTGGCACCCGCCGACCCATAGTGTAACGACAGTACCACTGGAACCAGCCCAATGGATCCTCGGGGAATATCCAGCCCTTGCGTTGCCATTCCTGCAATGATTGACTGGCATGTACGCCAAAATAATTTTCTTTAGCTACATGTTTAGACCAATCGGCCGGAAACTCCGAATAATCGTCAAAATAGGCGCCATCAAACACGCCCAATTCAAGCATCTGTTTTGGGGTTAATTCTGGTTTAAATTCAGGATCGAATTGCACGAATTAATCCTACAAACAATGGATGGGCACGGTTTGGCCGGCTCTTGAACTCCGGGTGAGCCTGGGTGGCGGTAAAGTATTTATGATCAGGGATTTCAATCATCTCTACCAACTTCCCGTCGGGTGAAGTTCCAACCACCTTCATGCCGGCGGCCTCGAGCTGTTCACGATACTCATTATTTACTTCATACCGATGTCGATGTCGTTCCACAATTTTGGTAGTGCCATACAGCTTGGCACACAGACTATCTTTAGCCAGCACACAATCATAATCTCCGAGTCGCATGGTGCCGCCCTTAGCCACTACGTGCGCCTGCTCATCCATAAGGGCAATGACTGGGTGCTTAGCTTTCTCATCAATTTCGCTGGAATTGACGCTCACACCACCGCCCAGTACGTCGCGCAGTTTAGCGATAACCGCAACTTGCATTCCAAGGCACAAACCCAGATACGGCAAATTATTGCGCATGGCGTAATCGGCGGCCATGATTTTGCCCTCAACACCGCGTGATCCAAAGCCGCCCGGCACAATAATGCCATCCACGTCTCCAATTTGCTCGGCGACATTAGCGGCCGTAATTGTTTCGGCATCGATCCATACTAGCTTAGCCTGAACACCCTCGGACCAAGCAGCCGCTTTTACCGCCTCAAACACACTCGTGTAAGTATCCTCATGGTGCATATATTTGGCCACCACGCCAATCGTAACTTCTGGCTTGCTTGTGTCTTTAACCGTCTTGACCATTTGACGCCAATCATCCAATTGAGGCTTGCTGTCCTTAAGACCAAGTTTATTGGTGATAAATTGGGCTACATTATGATCTTCTAGGGTTAAGGGCACTTCGTACACAGTACTCGCGTTAGGCAGCGGTACAATGCCCTCGGGCGCGATATCAGCCAGTAAACTGAGTTTATCCAGGGCATGCTTGGGCATAGGATCCTCGGCTCGGGCCATGACCATGTCGGCCTGAATGCCAGTCTCGCGCAAATCACGCAAGGCGTTTTGTGCAGGCTTGGTTTTAAACTCCTTGCTAGCCCCAAGATATGGAATATACACGACATGCACATACAAGACATTCTCCGGTCCGACTTTGTGCTTAAACTGACGAATGGCCTCCAGGAAGGCCAGGCTCTCATAATCCCCCACGGTACCGCCGATTTCCACGATATGGATATCTCGACCCTTGCCGCTCTCCAGTATTCCACGCTGCACTTCGGCAGTTACATGCGGAATAATTTGAACGGTTTTACCTAAGTACTTACCGGCTCGTTCATCGGCAATCACTTGCGCGTAGATGCGACCATTCATAAGCGAACTGCTGCGATCAAGTTCGGTATCGATAAAGCGCTCGTAATGACCAAGATCCAGATCAGTTTCGGCGCCATCTTTGGTTACAAAGACTTCACCGTGCTCTGCCGGGTTAAGCGTACCGGCATCGGTATTAAGATACGGATCACATTTCATAATGCCCACGTTAAAGCCACGAGCTTTGAGGATAGTTCCGAGAGATGCCGCAGTGATGCCTTTGCCGAGTCCGGAAAGTACACCTCCTGTTACAAAGATATACTTAGTAGACTTGGTTGCCACTCTCCCCCTCCTATTCCTTTAATGGTTATAAGTATAGCAAGTAACCGAGGTAGGCGCAAAACATACTGAGTTTGGGATATGCAAAGAGATATCTCAGCTCACCTACTGATTAAGCAGCTCCTTGGCTTTATCCAGCTGCGGATCTTTACCGGCATTCATATCGGCTTCGGTCATTTTGACTTCGACGTCCGGCTGAATTCCTTGCTTGTCGATGCCACGGCCTTTTGGCGTGAACCAATGCGCCACCGTCACTTTAAGCTGGGCGCCGCCGGCCAAGTCGATAATCTCCTGAACACTCCCCTTGCCAAAGCTCTTCTCGCCCACCAACTTCGCGACACCTTGATCTTGCAAGGCGCCAGCAGTTATTTCGCTAGCACTAGCACTGCCGCTATTAATTAATACGACCACCGGTTTACCCACCAATGTTCCGCCACCTGAGGTACTTAATTTATCAGTGGTCTTACCATTTTTGCGCTCTTCGACTACGACTTTATTGTCCATGAACACGCTGCTTACGCCGACTGCGGCTTGCAGATAACCACCACCATTGTTGCGCAGATCGAGGACGAACTTAGTAGCCCCTTGAGCCGACAAGTCGGTTGCTGCCTCCTGAACCTTAGTAACGGTATCATCACCAAAGCGACTAACGGTAATGATGCCAATATCACCCTCTTTTTTAGAAGTCACACTTGGCACGCTAATATTGGCGCGCGTAATCTTTACATCAAACGGCGTACCGTTATCGCGGACTATGGTCAAGGTAACATCGCTGCCAGCTTTACCTCGGATCTTACTGACGGCTTCTTCTAGACTCAGACCACTCGGGTCTTTACCATCTATCTTAATGATCATATCTTTTGCCTGCAAACCAGCTTTGGCTGCCGGTGTATTGGCAATTGGAGCAATAACTGTTAACTGTTTATTGCGGAAGCCAATCTCTGCGCCAATTCCACTTAAATTGCCTTTAAGATCATCTGCCAACTCCTTGGCCTGCTTTTCGGTTAGGTACGTTGTATACGGATCACCAAGTGAATCAACTAGGCCGGCTTTTGCGCCGTCTAGAGCCTTCTGGGGGTCGACTGTGCCATCAAACTTCCGTTCCAGGGTAGCCTGTAGGTCATTGAGGCTAGAAAAATCTTGGGTTTTAAACCCAAAGGTATTCCAGCGCGAGCCAATTACGCCAGATACAAAAGCAATAAGAGCAACGACAAGGATTAACCGACTGCGCTTTATAGTAATAGTTTTGTCGGTCACGAAAGGATTCCTTGTTTATGGTTTAAAAGTGGATGTAGACTAAACTTGCTTTTGGATAGGTACTAACCGAGTAGCGACCATCCCAATTGGCGTTGTATTGACTGGCTGTTACCGTCCCGCCCGATACTGATTCGATATAGACAGCATGACCGTAGGTGCCAGACATCAAGATACCAACATCGCCAGGTCGCGGGTTACCGTCAACAGGGATGCCGGCCGCCCGCGCATTACCCGGCCATTGATTGGCATTACCGTGTCCGCCCCAGTATGGCATGTAACGACCAGAACTAGCCACGCGCCAGGCCGTATACGATACACACTGGCGGGCATACATACCCCAATTATCCACCACGGAGCTCGGGAACGACACATTGGCCCAGGGGTAGCCACCTGTGCCGCCATAGTTTTGCCCACCAGATATAGCAGCAATTGCTGCCGCCTGTTGAGCGCGCAATTTCGCTAACTGGCTGTTGGTACTTTTTACCTGTTCGTTAGCTTTATCTGCCGATTCCTGGGCAACCGCTAGGAGCTGATTAGCCTCATTACGAGTGGCCTGCAGTTGAGCGCGTTGAGCCTGTTGATCCTTAAGTAAGCCGGCTAGCTCCGTCTGCTGCTTTTCGAGCTGAGTCTTAAGCGCTGCAATCTTTACCAATGATCCTTCGACCTTATCCTTAACCTTTTGGGTATATTCTTGCTTATTAACAAAATCACTTAAATTGTCACTCGAGGCGATGATCTCCAAGGAATTAAGGTTACCTTGCTTGTAAATAGCACGGATGTTTTCGTTAAGAATATTCTTCTGAGTTTCTAAATCCTGCTTAGCTTGATCGACCTGCTGAGATACCTTGGTGTAATTAGCCTGGCTCAAATTGATTTGTGTTTGAATAAGTTCAACCTGCGTATTCAGGGCATTCACTTTTGTCTTATAATCGTCAGCCTGGGCCTTGTAGTTATTGGCTTCACCCTGCAGGGCTGCTGATTGCTTTTTAAGCGCGTTAATCTGCTCGTCTAGGCTATCACCTTTGGCGGGCTTAATGTTAGGGATGGCTACGGCAAGAACAATGGCCAAGAGGCCGATTTTTGTAAGTGTTTGTTTTGAAAGCTTCATTGTAATAGAGCATTCCCCTTATGGTTACAATGGTACTCTTTCTGGATCTTTGTGTCAATCGAGATGCTTACGATAGCTTCATATAACGGCTCATGGCAAGCAAGCTCGAAACCGCCCCAATAGTAACGCCAATCAATAACTCTACCCCTACGATAATGAAAGGATTATTGCGGAAGACATCAATGATGGTTTGAGTATCTACATAACTACTAATCTTAGGTCCGGCACCAAGCACCATACTATAACATAACGCAACAGCCACCAGTGTAGCGATCATGCCATAGAGGGCAGCCTCGAAAATGAATGGACCACGTATAAACCAGTTGGTGGCGCCCACCAGCTGCATAATCTCAATTTCCTCACGACGCGTAAAGATGGCCATGCGAATGGTGTTAAAGATGATCAGCGTAGAAATGATCACAAAGAGCGCACTAGCAACGAGTCCGGCCTTTTTAATAAAGTTTGTTGCCCCAACAATGCGATCAATGGTTTTTTTACGTTCGCCAGTATAACTAACGGGATCTTTTTCCTGAAGGAGTGGCTTGAATTGCTGCTGGTTAACCACGGCTATAATCGAATCAATCTTAGTCGAATCTTCGGCCTTGATGGCCAAACTCTGTGGCAAAGGATTATCATCAGCCGTCACTGCCGCCAAAAGCTCTTTGTTATTTTTATTCTGCTCCTGGTAGATTTTAAGAGCATCAGCTTTACTAACAAACTTGACCGAATCGACGTTTGGCGTAGCCTCCAACTTGGCTTTAAAATTTGAGGCCTGGGCTGGCGTCACGCTATCTTTGAGGTAGACCGAGACGTCAATCTTTTCTACCACCTGCGCAATAGTCGAGGTTAAGGCCGAGGTGGCAATATACGAAAATAAAATAATCGTTAAGGTGATGGTCATAACGGCAGTGGCAGCCGTACTCAACCAAAGATTGCGGAAAAAGTTGCGAAAACCGGTTTTCATGATACGAACAAGCTGAATCACAGGGCGTATCTCCCCTGCTCTTCGTCCTTAACAATACGTCCGCGATTAATGGTAATAACCCGGCGCTTAAGAGCGTTTACGATTTCTTTATTATGCGTAGTCAGTACCACGGTGGTGCCAAAGCGATTAATCTTAAGCAATAACTCGATGATTTCCCAGGCGTTCTTGGGGTCAAGGTTACCAGTTGGCTCATCAGCAATAAGAATCTTGGGCTGACGGATCAGAGCGCGTGCGATGGCCACACGCTGACGCTCGCCGCCACTAATTTCTTTAGGGAAATTATCCTCTTTGCCTTTGAGGCCAACTAACTGCAACACCTTAGGGACACTCCGTTTGATATCTTTAGTCTTGGCACCACTGACTTCCATAGCGAAAGCCACGTTCTCGAAGACGGTTCGATTGGGCAACAACTTAAAATCTTGGAACACCACACCAATTTTGCGGCGTAAATGCGGAACCTTGTTTGGCTCCACCGTATCGTAATCTACGCCACCAACAATAATTTTGCCACTCGTTTGTACTTCTTCTCGAGTCAACAACTTAATAAGCGTCGATTTACCGGCGCCACTACTCCCTACTATTGTTACAAATTCTTTAGGCCCAATATGCAAGTTAATGCCGCTTAGCGCGACACTTTTGTTGGGATACATTTTGGTTACTCGATCAAGTAAAATCACTCTTTAATACTATCACACCGAACAAATACCCTCAATGCGCTTATGTATTAATACCGTTGAGGTGCTCAACCACCACTAAACGCTCATCAAGATTATTTATGCGTATATTATTCTGCATGGATGTCGAGACATTCTCGGCTATAACGGAAATCTTATGATTAAGGTCTTCGAGCAATACCGAGTTACGACGAACTTCGATCTTAAGGAGACCAACATCTTGTCGTAAATCCGCGGTTTCTTCTTTAATGATTACTCGTACTCGTTTCTCATCTTGGACTGTCAGCATATATCCCTCCTTTATTAATCATACACCTAGTAAAACAGATGATTCTTAAAAATTTCTTAAATTTGAGAGTTTAAATAGGCCTCTATCAAACCGTCCAGATCACCATCGAGCACGCCCTTGGTGTCGCTGGTCTCAAAATCGGTGCGGTGATCCTTGACCTTGTTGTATGGATGCAATACATAGGAGCGGATTTGATTACCCCATGCTGCCGATTGGTTCTCGCCGGTAATATCTTTGAGCTCTTTCTTTTGTTGAGAGATCATCAGAGCGGTCAACTTACCCTGAAGCACCGCCATGGCCTTAAGCTTATTTTGGAGCTGGGAGCGTTCGTTCTGGATAGCCACCACGATATTAGTTGGAAGATGCGTAATGCGCACAGCCGAGTCGGTGGTATTAACACTCTGCCCACCATTACCGCCAGAGCGATACACGTCGATGCGTAGATCCTTCTCATCGATTTCGAGATTAGATAAAGTCTCGAGTTGTGGCGCCACATCAACTAACGCAAAGGAGGTTTGGCGCAAATTGTCGGAGTTAAAGGGACTAAGACGTACGAGACGATGTACGCCCTTCTCGCCTTTGAGCTTGCCATAGGCATAACGACCGGTAACCTCAAGCGTGACGCTTTTGATACCAGCCTCTTCGCCGGGTGATTCACTAAGCACCTCCACCTTCCAGCCAGCTCGTTCGCAATAGCGTGCATACATGCGTACCAACATCTGTGCCCAATCTTGAGCATCGGTTCCGCCCGTGCCGGCATAAACAGAAACTACTGCGTTATTTTTATCATACTCACCGCCCAGCTGAAGCTCAAACTGCTTGGCGGCGACTTCTTGTTGCAGGGCCGTGATATCATTTTGCATATCACTCATTAAACTAGCGTCGCCCAACCCCACCAACTCAATAGCGTCGCTAATCCGTTTTTCTAAACTACGCCATTCTTCGATATGTTTATCGAGCTCAGCGAGCTGCTGGCTTACGTTTTGGGCGGCATCGCTGTCGTTCCAAAAGTCCGGCTGAAGCGTTTGGGCACGTAGTTTTTCGGCCTGAGTTTCTTCGTCAGCGATGCCAAGTCGCGAGATAGCATCGATGACTATGGCTTGAAGATTTTTGAGTATCTCGTTCATATCCCGATTATACAGGACTTGCGAGTCATTTATTACGTAGAGCGTTGACCAGTTGCTTTTTACTGCGGAAGTAACTTCGTAAACCGTAACCCAATGAGGTTGTTCCGAGCGCAGCCCCGGCTAGCGGCATTTCCATACCGGTTTCTGGCAGACTAGGAGTAGGAGCCGGCTGCGGAGTTGGCGTCGGTACCGGGGTAGGCTTTGCAGGGGTCACTGGTTTTGGTTTTGGCACTGGCGTAGCAATAGTTATATTACCGCAGCTTTTAATAACGGCCCATTGGAATTCGCCATCCTTCATCGAGACAAAGGCTTCTAGACTTGGGGACTTAAAGCTTGTCTGGGTTGATCGCAACCACACGCCGTTTTGAGGAACCGACTCACCGATTTTTTGACGACCAATACTTTTGGCGCCGGTAGCAACCGTCTTGCCGTTAACAATAACTCGACCGTCTTTGGTGACCGTACCATTGGTGGCGGCGTTAATTTCGGCCAAATCCACACTATAGGCACGGTAAATCGCTTGCAAGTTGGCAGCCGAATTATGACCGTCCCCCTTGGCTAACTTATTCAACAATTCGTCCTTACTGTACGCACCGCACCACATAATGGCGTTGGCATCACAATCTCGTGCAGCCGCTACAGCTCGACCACCAACTCCAACTAATGCGGCAATGGCCGCCACGACTACTAGAATCTTCTTCATAAGACTCCCCCTTTATTGTTGTATAGTATACTCTATTATCAGATTCGAGACAATCAAAAAGACCTCACGATTGTGAGGCCTCTTTGATGCTAGTCTTACCGACAAGCGCCAATGTGGACAATTCGCTTGTAACTAGCGATTGATGTTTTTAACGGCTTTTACCAGACCGCGTTTACTGCGGAGGTAGGCCTGAACGCTGGTACCCATGGCGGTAAAGCCAAGAGCGGCAGCAGCTGCACCTTCGGCACCAGCCTCTGGGAGGGTGGTGGTTGGGGTTTCAGCACAATCTTTATTTACCTGAACAGTTACAGCCGAGCTGGTTTCCGGAATACCGGTAGCACTAGCGTAGGCAGTGTTAAGTAAACTTACGCTACATTCTTTACCAGTAGCGTCAGCGTTAACCGTAGTGTTAACTACGATGATGGCCTTTTGACCAGCCTTAAGGGTACCAATGTTGATACCATCCTTAGTGAACATATCTTTGTAGTTGGTGATGGCCTTAGCAGCCTCACCATTAGCAGCGATAGTAGCACCAGTTACAGTTACGCCAGCAGGCATAGTGTCGCGAACAGTTACGTTCGTAGCATCAGCCTTGCTGTTGTTGCTTACCGTAATGGTGTAGTCGAGCTTAGCGTTTGGAGCAACGGTAGTAGCCGAAGCGGTCTTAGCTACAGTAATGCCAGGCTTTTCAACCGGCACAACTGGAGCGGTAGCTTTAACCTTAAGGTATACCCAGCCACCGTGAGCAAAACAGCCCAACCATTTACCATCGAGCGCTTCACTACCAACGGTAGCACCGCCGCTTACGATAGAGTCACTCAGTTTTACGTTATCAAGAGCGTTAGTCTTAATATATGCACTACCTGGTACATAGCTCAGCTTTACAGCACTGACACTATTAAAGTCTAGGGTGTCGTAAACCGATTTTGGAGTAGCACTAGCAGATGTAGTGCTAATAGTAGCCCTAGCCTGAAGGTTCTTGGCGGTCTGCGTAGGCAGATCAACCGCAACCTTCACACCAGTAGCTACACCCTTACCACTTTGGTTCAGGTTTTGATTGGCGTTATTGTGGATGTAAATACGTAATTTGTATTCGTGACCAGCTTGAACGCCGTTGATGGGATCAACCCAACCAGTAGTATTAACGTCATGTCCGGTAAAGAACGCACGTTCATCACCATAGTTTGGAGCGTTAACAATACTGTTAAACTGAACATGATCAGCGCCCTTAAAATCGGGGCCGTAGGTCAGCGTAGGACGACCGGCTGGGCCAGGAGCAGCTAGAGCTACAACTGGAGTCAGCACAGCAGCCACAGTCATGATGACTGAAGCAATCTTTTTAAGACGAGTATTCTTCATACTGCCTCCTTAATTAGTTATATTAGGGGTCATTATTTTTTATAGTTACAAGTCGAACGTCACATTGTTAATGAACACCCTAATGGTTCTCCAGCCAGATAATCTCAAATCATTACAATCATAAAGGTTGGGCAGACCTCCCAGCACCGAAGTGCTGGGAGGTCCACGTGAATGGAACGTTGCCAGATAAGGTCTGGTCAGCCTTCGCTCGCCGGGAATTCCGACGGGCTGTCCTTCGGACCGGTGGGCGGCGTCACCGGCGGCTTCGGCTTCGGCGTGGGCGTCGGCGTGGGCTTCGGCTGCGGCTTGGGAGCTGGCGTGGGCTTCGGCTGCGGCTTGGGAGCTGGCGACGAATGCGGCATGGGCTTCGGCCTGGGGGCCTGTTCCACGATCCGCTCGTCCAGCTGCCAGTAGCAGTCGACGTTCACCGTGTAGGTCTTGCCACCATCGCTGGCGGCCAGGTGCACGGTGAGCTTCCACTTCAGCCCGCTGGACGTGGTGTCCTGGACAGCCGGCGAGACGCAGGGATCGGAGCCGATGATGGCATCCTGCGTGTGGTACCGGTAGTCCTCGTGCTTCAGCTCGAACGTGGCGCGACTGAGCTTGCCACGGATGACCTTGTTGGCGTAGTGCCACTCCTTGGGGTTGGCCTTGTAGAACTCGGCCTTGCCCTGGACACCTTCGGCGCCGTAGGTCTCTCCACCCATGTACCGCGGCTGCAACACCGCGGCGGTCTGCATGGGGTCCTTGAACGCTTTGGTGTACGACGCGACGGCCTTGCCGACATCACCCGGACCAGCGAGCTGGAGACCAGGAGGCCAGGGACCGAACTGCTTCGACCCGGGCGGCGCCTTGTACGCCATGTAGGTCACACCGTCGCACGGACCCGGATCTCCCCCCGAAGGCGGAGCCGTGGTCGTGCTGGAGGTGTCCCCCGTCTTGCACTCGTCGCTGTTGGTCTTGGCGCGAGCGGTGTCACGCTTCTTCCACAGCGGCTTGTACTTCTCCAGCTTCTCGTTGGCCGAGAGATCGGGGTCAGCCTTGACCGCCTCGATCTCGGCGCGAGCCTGCTGGACGACCTGCTCCGAGTTGGCGCAGGTCAGCTCATCACCAGCACCAGCGGTGCCGATCTTCCACAGGCACAGGCCCACGATGAGCAGGACGGACGCCACGCCGCCCCAGATGAGCAGGTGGCGACGACGTCGCGCATGTGTCCCGGCGGTACCCGGGGCGACGGTTGGTGCAGTCATGACATCCTCCCGGATAGTCGTAGGGGGTAGAACAGGTTTGAAAACAGTTTCGATCACTTACCCATAGTGATCGATTTCTAATTTCAATGGGTGGTTGCCCAGGTGGGGACTAGCCGAAGCGAGCCCCCACCTGAACAGGTGGATGCAACCCGAAGGCTACACCCAGGCGGAGCTGTGGGGATCCCACCGCTCCCACGTGGTTGCACCGGCCTGCCAACGCCACTGATGACCGAAGCCATCGGTGTATTGGCCAGCGACCGATGGATCGACCGGCGGAGCCGGCGCGACCGGATGGTCAACCTCGTGTCGTTCCTTCCGGTACGTGGTCCACGCCCAGTACAGGAACCCCAGCGCCAGACCAACCGCCACTGCGATGACGATGATCTGCTGGGTCTTGTTGTTGCGGGACACGTAGAAGAAGAACACGGTGAGCATGACGATCGGGATCGTCATGAACGCGAGCACCAGCTCGACGAAGCGCCGGACGGCGCCAGGACCGTGGTGCGCCGGAGCCGCCGGCACGGACGGTGCCGGCGGAGCCGGCGTGGTCGGAGCTCCGGGCGTGCCCGGAGCGGGGGTGGGCGCCGGAGCACCCGGAGCGCGGCGCACGTAGGGCATGCGTTCAGCTCCCTTCTGCAGCCACGATGGCTGCCTCGATGTCGGCCGCCGAAGCGCCCGGGAACTTGATCTCGAGGAACATCTTGAGGTGCCCAGCGTCGAACTCGACGTCAGGGTTGGCCTCGGCGTTCGCGATGAACGTCTTGGCCTCCTCCACGATGGGGTTCACGGCGGCAACGGGTGCCAGGGTGACCCCGGGCATGAGCGTGCCGACGAAGCCAGCAGCTGCGGCGTTGAGCCGCTGCTGACGCTCCTCTGCTGCAGCATCAGCTGCAGCCTGCTGTTGGGCGGCAAGGGCAGCGGCGATCGCCGTTCCCACTTCCGCCGGATCGAATTCGGACATGGACGTTCCTCCTGCGGGAGTCGGATTGGCCGGGTTGGCCGGTGGAACCGGAGCGGGCAGGGTGCTCGCAACGGATGCCGGCGGAACCGGCGGGATCGGGGCGGCCGGCGGGGTGCCGGGCGCGGGGTTCGGAACCGGCGGCGCCACAGGGGGTGCGACCGGGGGTGCCGGAGCCGCCGGCGGCGGGACAGGAGCCGAAGCTCCCGCCGTGGCCGAGGTGCTCAAGGCACCCGCGGCGGCGGTTCGACGAGCAAGGACGTTGAGCGCGGCAGGATCAGGCGTAGACATCAGGCATCCGCCTTCATGCCAAGCACCAGAACCTTGAACGCTCGGTTGATGTAGTCGTCGGTGACTCCATCGTTGATGTGCTTGCTCTTGGCGTCGTCCAGGAACGTCTCGTACCGGGCCTCCCGAAGCGCGATGGCTTCGGGCGAATCACCCTCCATCGTCTGGAGTTCGACCTCGAGGGCGACGTTGCCCTCAACGATGGTGCGACACCAGGGGTGGTAGT
>CAZPDI010000018.1:0-13498 GCA_964585425.1 uncultured Candidatus Saccharibacteria bacterium
ATATTGCTCCTCGTAAACAAGCACAGCCACAACCCACGCCAGCGCCAACTCCAGCTCCAACTCCAGCTCCAGCTCCAGCTCCAGCTGCTAATCCTATCTTGGTAGTCGCACCTCAACCCCAACCAACACCTCCGGTTGCCAAGCCACAACCCGCTCCTATGCCAGCGCCACAGCCCCAGACAGAGACTCGACCACAGCCCAGCCTCAGCGAAATGGCCGCACAGCTTAGTAGTCCCGCAGAAGAAAAAGTTCTATCGGAAAAGCCAAGCCTGCGCAAACCAGCCAGCGTAGTGGCGGCCGGCCTAGTAGTCGCTATTATGGGTGGCTACATCTGGATGAGTAATTACAATAACTTAAGTATTCGAACCGCCAGTCAACGTGCCGGTATTGTCGCGAGCTTGCCGCAGTACACTCCGGGCGGCTACAAGCTCAATGGCCCAATTAGTTATGGTACTGGTTTCGTGTCTTTTAACCTCAAAAATAGCAAGGATTCAAACAAGTCCATTGCCGTCATCCAGCGTAAAAGCGAGTGGGACTCCGCCTCACTTCTTGAACTTTACGTTTCGCCCAAGACCAAAGATTATGTAGCCGTTGATAGCCAGGGGATAAAAATCTACCTCTACGGCAATGGGCAGGCCACCTGGGTTAATAAGGGGCTGCAATACGTAGTGCAAGCTAATAGCGGCCTCAATCGCGACCAGATCGTCAAAATGGCTAGCAGTCTATGAACGATGGTGCCTGGGAGCGTTTAACCGACGCTATTGACGCCCGATTCGGCATCGACAGCTTTAAAAAGCGTAGCGAACCCTTACCCGATAAGCCAGAATTACAGCAAGATATCGTAGAGCTATTCTTTGAGCGCAATGGCGAGGAATATCGCCTTAGCCGAATCACCCACGCGGCGATATTGGAGCGCAAGGCTATCTTTAGCAAAACAAGCACTGCCAACGGCTATCACACTACCTATGACCCCAGCGAAGTCCAAAACACCGTGTGTCTCGATAAAAAGATTGGCGACGAATGGGTGGAGCAAGATGTCAACGATCTTGCTGCCTAACCTGTAAAATGGTACAGTAGAGCAATGAACAGTCCTGCAAAAACGGTCCGAACACGCTTTGCTCCCAGCCCCACAGGCTTCTTGCATATTGGCGGTATTCGTTCGTCATTCTTTAATTATTTGTACGCCAAAAACCAAGGCGGATCATTTGTATTACGCTTGGAAGATACTGACCGCGAGCGCTTTGTGCCAGAAGCCGAAGCACACCTCATTGAATCACTCAAATGGTTAGGCATAGCCCCTGATGAGGGAGTGGGCGGGAGCGACAAGGGCTTTGGACCCTATGTACAATCCGAGCGTTTAACAATCTATGCCGAGCACACTGCCCGCCTAGTGGAGAAAGGTGACCTATACCCCTGCTGGTGTACACCAGAGCGCTTAACGAAGCTGCGCGAGGAAGCTCAAGCAAAAAAGGTGGCCTTTAAATATGACCGTCACTGCCTCAATAACCCAGATGATATTCATAAGCCACACGTTATTCGTTTTAAGATGCCCGATAATGAAGTTGTTGCCTGGGACGACGCCGTGCGCGGCAGGCTCGAGTTTAACTCCAATGACCTGGATGACTACGTAGCAATCAAATCTGACGGCTTCCCAACCTACCAATTTGCCAACGTCGTTGACGATCACCTCATGGAAATTAGCCATGTGCTACGCGCCGACGAATGGATCGCCAGCACCCCTAAGCACATCCTACTCTATAAAGCATTTGGCTGGGATATCCCCACTTTTGCTCATTTGCCGGCTGTAACTGCTCCGGGTGGTGGTAAAAAACTCAGTAAACGACATGGTGCAAAATCTGCCCTGGAACTCCGTGATGAAGGCTATTTGCCGGGCGCCATTCTCAACTTCTTAGCGGCTCTTGGATGGAATGAAGGTGACGGCAGCACTCAAGAAATCTACTCGCTCGATGAATTAATCAAGAAATTCTCACTGGAACGTGTTCAAAAGAGTCCGGCTGTCTTTGATGCCGAACGCCTCATCTGGCTCAATGGTGTATACATTCGCAACCTCAGCCTAGACGCACTATATAAAGAGACAACGAGTTTCTGGCCGGAAAGCTCAAGGTCGTATGATGACGCTTATAAGAAACAAGTGCTCAGCCTTATTCACGAGCGCCTTAAATTTATGGCAGAGATACCCGAGCTCACCGAATTCTTCTTTACACGACCCAAGACTGCAAGAGACTTTATTATCGACAAGCTTGATCAAGCAACTACCCAAACCTGGCTCAAGGCTATCATCGAAACTCTTAATCAAAGTGATTTTAGCCATGATGATATCGAAAAACGCCTACGCGGCCTGGTTGATGAGCTTGCAGCACCAACCGGAAAACTCTTTAGTCTGGTTCGCCGTAGTGCCACTGGCAGTCCTGTAGCGCCTGGATTATTTGAAACCCTCCATACACTTGGCAAAGAAGAGTCGCTTGCAAGATTGCAAGAAGCTTATGCTATAATAAGCGAGTAATAAACAAAGGCATTTCTATGCCAAAGAAACAAAACGTCCAGCCCGAAGAACTTCCGCCAGAACCAGATGCGATTACTATGCAAGAACTATCCGAAAAACAGCCTCAGAAGTTTTTGTATTGGCTTAAACGCCATAAAAAAGCGGTAATCATTGGCGGCCTTGCAGCCGTCGTTATTGGCGGGGGAGCAGCCATGGCCTTTGGCGTATTTGGCGAAAAACCCCAAGCTACCGTCGTCAAAGTTATTAAAAAAGAGCCACCAAAGCCCAAAACCCTACCGTCACCCCTGACCGGCATCCAAGTGGCACCAGAGCTAGCTGAGCGACCCATCACGGCCGTCGTCATCGAAAATCATACTGATGCTCGTCCACAAAGCGGACTTCAAGACGCGGGCGTAGTTTACGAAGCCCTGGCCGAAGGCGGCATCACCCGATTCCTGGCATTCTTCCTCGATCAAAAACCCAAGGAAATTGGACCGGTTCGTAGCGTTCGTACCTACTTCGTGGATTGGGCACTCGAATTTAATGCGCCCGTCGCCCACGTGGGCGGCAATATTGATGCACTCGACCTCATTGGGCCACTCAAGATGAAGAACATGGATCAATTTGCTAACGGTAATTACTTTTATCGTACCAGCGATCGCTATGCGCCACATAACATGTATACAACCACCGAAAAGCTTGATGCACTCGAGAAAAAGCTAGGTTACGACGACAAATCAGACTTTACACCCAGCCCACGCGTCGCAAAAGAAAAGACCGGAGCTGCAGCTACTGCCGATCATCCCAATATTCACATCAATTATTCGTATAACGGCTATCAGGTAGATTACCAATATGCAGCTACAACTAACGACTATGCTCGCTTACTAGCCGGTAAACCTCATATCGATCGCAACACCGGTCAACAAATACATGTCAAAAACGTAGTAATTCAGTATATGCCGACAACCTACGGCAAAACGCGCATCAACGAGCAAACAGTCATAATGGCTACACCAGGATCCGGTAAAGCCGTTGTATTGCGAGATGGCACGGCGATAGAAGGCACATGGACTAAGGCAAATCATTCTACGCGAACAAAATTCTTGGACGCGACTGGTAAAGAAATTCCATTAAACCCTGGAAATACCTGGTACAGTATTGTGCCAGTAGGCAACTCGGTAACGTATTAGAGTTAAGATATCTAAATAGATATCTATGATCATAGACGAATGACCGGTCCCGGCAGAATAAATCCTATATTCGGTTTTTGCGGCGTTTAAGGTCGGCAACCTTGAGGCGGGCGAGAGAGTGCTCAATAATGGCCTCAGCTTCAGATATACTTACCTGGTCTTCGGCTGCTGCACGCATCGCCTGAGCCTTTTGCAGAGCCTCCTGAGCCTTGGCTTCATCCACATTTGAGGCATGCTCCACGTCGTCAGCCAGTAGGCGAATAACACCGTTTACGACCTCGATGATGCCGCCATTGGTAGCAAAATGATCCATGGCGCTATCTTTATCGCCCTCGCGTTTACGAATACTGATTACGCCTGGAGTGGCTACACTAACAATGTCCATATGATGAGGGAGGATGGCAATCTGACCCACTTCAGTAGGCAATAGAACCTCGTACACGTCCTCGCTAAAAGCGGTGCCAGCTGGGGTCACAAGTTCAAATGTCAGATCACTAGCCATCAATCACTCCTTAAGCTTTTACGTCAGCAATGGTGCCCTTCATGTAGAAGGCTTGTTCTGGCTTATCGTCGTGCTTGCCCTCAAGAATCTCGGCAAAGCCATTGATGGTGTCTTCGAGGCTTACATACACACCAGGAATACCACTAAACACTTCGGCAACATGCACTGGTTGGGTCAGGAACTTCTGAATACGACGTGCACGACCTACAAGCTGCTTATCGGCTTCACTAAGTTCTTCCATGCCAAGAATGGCAATAATATCTTGCAGATCCTTGTAGCGCTGCAGGATACGCTGCACTTCACGAGCCACAGTGTAATGCTTTTCGCCAACAACTTGTGGATCGAGCATGGTTGAGCTTGAATCGAGCGGGTCAACGGCAGGGTAGAGGCCAAGTTGAGTCAGAGCACGGTTAAGCACAATGGTTGAATCGAGGTGAGCAAAGGTGGTTGCAGGAGCTGGGTCAGTGTTATCGTCAGCTGGCACGTAGACGGCCTGCACCGAGGTAATCGAACCCTTGGTAGTACTGGTAATACGCTCCTGCATACGGCCCATTTCTTCAGCCAAGTTAGGCTGGTAACCCACAGCCGATGGCATACGACCTAAGAGAGCCGAAACTTCTGAGCCGGCCTGCGTAAATCGGAAGATGTTATCAACAAAGAAGAGTACATCTTGACCTTCGTCACGAAAGCCTTCGGCCAATGAAAGACCTGAAAGGGCAACACGCAGACGGGCTCCAGGTGGTTCATTCATCTGACCGAACACCAAAGCAGTCTTATCCAGAACGCCTGATTCTTCCATTTCGTAATAAAGGTCGTTACCTTCACGGGTACGTTCACCAACACCAGCGAACACTGAGGTACCGCTATGCTCGTTGGCAATGTTATGGATGAGCTCGGTAATCAGAACGGTCTTACCCACACCGGCACCACCAAAGAGACCTACTTTACCACCCTTAGCCATTGGGGCAATGAGGTCGATACATTTAATACCGGTTTCAAAGATCTCGGCCTTAGTTGATTGATCTTTAAAGGCAGGAGCAGCTTTATGAATAGGAGCAAATTCTTTAAACTTCGCAGGTTTGCCGTCGATAGGTTCGCCAACCACGTTGAACATTCGACCCAAGGTATCTTTACCAATTGGCATGCTAATAGGGGCGCCAGTATCAACGACTTCCATATCACGACGCAATCCGTCGGTTGAGCCCAGCGAAATAGCGCGGACAGATTTACTGCTCAGATGTTGAGCAACCTCAAAGACCAGCTTCGTGCCGTCTTCTTTGGTTACTTCCAGTGCATTATAAATAGCGGGTACATCGTTCTCAAATTCTGCGTCGATGACCACGCCAACAATCTGGCTAATGCGGCCGATATTTTGTTTGGTTGTGGTTGGCATTACTTTCTCCTTAATCCTTCTATAAAATCTTAATTAATTGCCTCTGCGCCAGCACTGATCTCGGCCAATTCCTGCGTAATTCCAGCTTGGCGCGCACCATTGTAGGCGAGGGTAAAATCATCAATCAAGTCACTTGCGTTGTCGCTGGCGTTCTTCATAGCCACCATACGCATACTCTGCTCACTGGCGCTAGCCTCGTAGGCAGCCTGGATCAACTGGGCTTCGACAAGGCGAGGGACAATGACCGCGAGAACGGCTTCTGGACTTGGCTCAAAGCCCTGTTTATCGGTATCGGTCTGGGCCTGCTCTTCTTCATTAATTACTGGCTGGGCCAAAGGTAGTAGGCGAGTAGTGGTTACCACTTGCTTTATCATCGAGAAGAACTCGGTGTACACCATAGTAACTTCATCATATGATCCATCTACAAACCCGGCTCGAGCTTGCTGCAAAATGGGAGCCACATCGGCAACACTTGGGTTGGTTGGCCAGTTTTCGTAGACGCCAGCGAGTTCAATATCTTCTAAGCGGCTTACCAATTGGGCGCCTTTTTTACCAATCACGATAATGTGAGGGGTGACTCCGGCAGCCTTATCGGCCTCGAGGATATTCAGTAATTCCTTGGTCAAGTTGGCATTGTAGGCTCCGGCCAAACCCTGATCGCTGGTAAAGAATACGTGCAGGCGCTTTTGGGCGGGGCGAACGGCAAACAGTTCGTGCTTGGCCACATCTACGCGTCCTGCCAGGCGCTCATTAATCTCGGCAATTCGCTGAGCGTACAGGCGTGATCGCAGGGTAGCCTCCTGGGCACGACGCATCTTACTGGCCGCAACCATTTCCATTGCCTTGGTAATTTGTCGGGTGTTTTGCACCGACTTGATGCGTCGTTTAATTGCCTGGAGGTTTGCCATATTACGCTTCTTCCTGCCTGTATTCTTTAGCAACAGCTTCGCCAAGCTTCTTCATGGCAGCTGCATCGTCATCACTGACTTTACCGCCGGTGTTGAGGCGCTTAACCAGATCAGCATGTTCGCTATGGGCGCGTCGCAACAACTCTGCCGACGCTTCTTTGATCTTCTCGACGTCAACTGCATCGAATGAACCGTCAGTAGTAGCCGTCAGAACAAGTACCTGCTCAGCAATACTGAAAGGCGAGTACTGGGGCTGCTTCAAGACCTCGGTCAAACGCTTACCGCGCTCGATCTGAGCCTTGGTCTCAGGATCAAGATCAGTCGAAAGCTGAGCAAAGGCGGCTAGTTCGCGGTATTGAGCAAGCTCGAGGCGCAACGCACCGGCTACACCCTTAACAGCCTTAGTTTGAGCCGAACCACCTACGCGCGAGACTGATGAACCAACTGAAATAGCTGGGCGTATACCCTGGTAGAACAGATCTGTCTCGAGGAAGATCTGGCCATCGGTAATACTAATCACGTTGGTTGGGATGTAGGCCGAAAGGTCACCAGCTTGGGTCTCAATAACTGGCAGGGCAGTAAGGCTACCACCACCAAGTTTGTCACTGAGCTTAGCGGCACGCTCCAAGAGTCGGGAGTGAAGATAGAAGACGTCACCAGGATATGCTTCACGGCCCGGTGGGCGACGGAGCAACAGCGACATTTGGCGATAGGCCCAAGCGTGCTTAGAAAGATCATCGTAAATGATTAGGGCATGACCACCGTTATCACGGATGTACTCACCAATAGCGGCACCGGCATAGGGAGCCAAGAACTGCAACGAGGCAGGGTCACTAGCGCTGGTAGCAATAACAATTGCCTTATCCATGGCGCCTTCGCTCTTTAAGCGTTCTACCAGGCGAGCAACCTTGCTCATCTTTTGACCAACAGCTACATAAATACTGATGATGTCCGAGCCTGATTTTGCCTGGCTCAGCATGGTATCGAGTGCAATGGCTGTTTTACCAGTCTGGCGGTCACCAATAATCAACTCACGTTGACCACGACCAATCGGCACCATGGTATCAATAGCCATAATACCGGTCATCATTGGCTCATCAACACTCTTACGATCCATTACGCCAGGGGCAGGACGCTCAACCAGACCCATAGCCTTGGTTTTAATCTTAGGGCCGCCATCCAGGGCATTACCCAATGGATCAATAACGCGACCAACGAGCTCTGGACCAACTGGAACTTCAACCACCTTGCCGGTAGTTTTAACCTTAGCACCAGCCTTTACGAGGGTTTCTTCACCCAACAATACGGCCCCAACTTCATCTTCCAAAAGGTTCAGCACAAAGGCCTGAACAGCTTCACCGTTAGTACCTTCAATTTCAATCAATTCATTAAAACCACAACCTGTCAGGCCATAAATCCAGGCCACGCCGTCACCCACGCGGGTAACCACACCAGTTTGTTCAACTTTTCCACTTACATCTAGATTCGCAATGGCCGCGTGCAGCTCGGCCGAAATTGCCTCTATCGAAATCTTATCGCTCATGCGACCTCCAACTTATCTAACATTGTTATAACCGACGAATCCACCGTGCCGGCTGGGGTCTCGGCGACAAAGCCACCGATCAGCTCTTTATCGACTGAGATATCCAAAGAGATATCTTTGACTTGAAGTGCCTTGACCAGCTGCTGCTGAATTGCCACCACTTGCTCACCATTAAGTTCATGAGCCGAAGTCAGGCTACCCGTCAGAATGTTCTTCTTTAAAAGTAATTCCGAGCTGATATCTTTGGCCAGCAGATCTACATCCACTTTATTATCGGCCAGTACACCCGCCATAGCCGTCGACAAATCCTTGATCGAATAATCATCCATCAAGGAGACGTATGCCTTGGCTAACGCTCGGCGACTGATCATTAAGCAATCTCCTTAGTGGCTTGCTCAACCAATTTAGCATCGGCTTTGTCATCAAGCTTAGTACGCAGTACCGTCTCGGTTGCCTGACGAACCAAACCGGCCAGTTGCTTACTTAAGCCTTTTTGAGCTTCGGCAATATCATCGGTAACTTTGGCTTTAGCGTCAGCAACAATCTGGTCGGCCTTGGCCTGCGCTTTAGTCTCGGCGGCCACAATCAGCTCGGTGCTTTCCTTCTTGCTTTCGGCCACAATTTTAGCAGCTTCTTTACGGGCTTCGGTCAAGACCTTCTCTTTGTGCTCTTCGAGTTCAACCTTGGCGCGCTCCATCTTGTTGGCGGTCTCAAGACCTTCTTCGATCTTAGATCGACGATCATCGAGCACCTTAACAATCGGGCCAAACGCATACTTTTTGAGCACCAAGAAAACGATCACATAGGTTGCGATCTGTAGTAGCAACGCTCCGGCATTTAAACCAAGAACAGCTACGCCACCTTCTTTAGCGGCTTCGGCGCCTGCTTCGGACGCCAATAAAACTGGTAGATGATACATCATCTAAAGGCGCCTAACTTAAGAAATAGTAAAGGCGATAACAAGTACGTAAATAGCAATAGCTTCAACCAGGGCTGAGCTAATCAGCAAGATAGGTAGAATCTTGTTGGCTACTTCTGGGTTACGACCGATAGCCTTCATGACGTTTGAACCGATCAAACCGAGGCTTAGGGCTGGTACGATGGTACCGAGGGCGATGGTCAAACCTTTAACCATATTTGGATCCATTGTGGACATGTGTGAACTCCTTATTTTGTTAACTACTTAATGGACTATTATATCAGGACGCCGTCCGCTCGACTAGAGCTGGGACTTCGCCATGATCACTGCCATGTTCCTCTGACTCCTCATGATGAGTCGCCACGGCGAGGAACACGATAGTGAGCATAGTGAATACAAACGCTTGAATAAAGCCAACAAAGAACTCCATAAAGATAAACGGCAGGGTAGTAAACGGAGCGCCAACACTACTAATCTTATTAATAACGCCAATCAGGACTTCGCCGGCAAAAACGTTACCAAACAGACGCAGGCTCAGGCTCATAATACGAGTAAACTCACCGATAACTTCTAAAAATCCCACGAACAAGTTGATGGGATTCCAGGGTTGATTACTAAAGTAATGTTTAAGGTGGCCTTTAATACCGAGTTCACGAATGGCATAAATTTGCACCAGGATAATGGTCACGATAGCCAACGCCAACGTACCGTTAATATCCGAGGTGAACGGTCGGAACAGCGGAGCCGCCTCGCCATGACTACGACCCAGAATGGTACCAACACCCGGCATCAGCCCGGCCCAGTTGTTGAGCAAAATAAAGAAGAATAACGTCAGCAACATCGGCGCATAGGCCACGGCTTTTTTACGACTATGGAATATGCCCTCGGCGGTGTTAATCACAAACTCGCAACCGGCTTCGACGATTTGCGAGAAGATATTTCCTGGTTTTTCTTTTATAAGCTTGGCGGCCTTGGTCATGGCCCAGATCATCACGCCGGCGACCACAAAGCCCAGCAGGGTAGAGTTGGTAATAACAAATGGCCCGATAACTAACAGTTCTTCGGCCTTTAAGACAATATGAAAACCGCCTCCTTCAGAAGCGAAGCGGGCAACATTAAAAAGAGCCGTAAGATTCATACCTGTATAGTATAGCGGTTTACTCGAGAACGGTCAATAAAGCACAAGCATGGCTAGGGCCATCAGACCCATACCAACATTTTCGACCAAGCTTACCGTACTAAGCGGCAACTTAATAATATTGCCCAAACACGCACAGTGAATCCCGCGGCGGCGCTTCAGCTCCTGAAAAACACCAATCGAACTAACGGCCATAATAATAACGGTAATGACGTCACGAGGACCAGGAGCAATATTCAGTAAATACGCCACACCCAAACTGAGCTCAATAAACGGATAGAGGGCAGCATATACGCTTGATCGCTTGGCAATTACGTCATACCCGGCGAACATCTCCTTAAACATCTGATAACCCACCAGCTTAAAACCAGCAAACACCACAAAAAACACACCCATAAAGTAATTCAGAAAATCACCATCAAACTTAACCCTCAAGAGTACAGACACGACAATTATTCCTGCAATAACGCCGATAAATTTAGCTATTTCTTTTGGTGAATGTTCACCGTCTACCATGTTGTGATGTGTATGTTGTTCCATACTTCTATTTTAGCAAGCTTGTAAAGTGGTCATAATGCTGGGATTTCTCAAGATGATCTTTTCTCGGACTGTCGGTTGATAAAAAAATTGGGAATTTAAAACTGACAAATAGACTATAAACGTGTAAACCCGCCCCTCCCAGAGCGGGTACACTCTAGTAGGAACGGGTGTAGATCTTGGGACTATCAGCCCTGAGCGAGGATGTCCCGCTGGGGGCCGTGAAGCACACCGCCATGGTTCAGCCCGTCGATGAGGTCGTACTCCGGGTGGCGGAGCTTGGCGAGCGCTTGCGCCTCGATCAGCTGCAGGCGCGACACCGGAAGCCCGGTGGAGATGATCGTCTCCTCGAAGCTCAGCTGGTGGTGACCCTCCAGTCCGTGCAAGAACTGGAGGACTTCGCGCTCACGCAATTCGAGCGGCGCGAGGAACTCCTTGACACCGATCTTCTTGGCCCAGCGGTACGCATCGGAGATGCTGGGGTCGAGATGATCGAACACCATCATCAGGAAGCGAACGTCACGGGTCAACAGGCTGTCGAGCAGTGCCTGACGGGCCGGTTCACGCGCCTCGGGGTTGTCGATGATGGCCTGCATGATGTCGTTGTCCAAACCCATGAAAGAGATGAAACTGGCGACACGACGCAGCTCAGCAACAGAAGAGTGATCAGCTTTCACTGTAGTCTCTTCCTTCCTGTGCAGTTGCATTGTGCAACACGCCCAACTTGAGCGATGTAGAAATATTATAATAAATGTCATAAAAAGTCAATGGTAGACCATGCGATATCGAATTGGAACCATTTAATTCAAGAAATAGAACAGTGGTATGACTTTATAAATGGAAGAGCCCCGCTGCAAGCAGCGTGACTCAACCACATTGCGTGGGGTCTTGCTGCCCGTTGCGGGGCTTGGATGCCTCAGGAAGAGGCGATGGTGGCCTCGACGGTGCCACCGCCGGTGTGCTGGTTCCGGCAGTGGGGGCACGGTCCGGCCTTGACGCCCTCCTCGCCCCAGTTGTCGGGGTGGTTGGCCTGGCCGATGGCGTTGTAGGTGCCCTGGTCGAAGTGGTAGACCTTCGAGCCATCGGGGAACTCCCAGTACCAGCAGCATGCGCCGCAGGCCGAGACGAACGTCACCTTCTCGCCACGACGGCGAGCCATCGTCACCTCGCCCGGGATGTACCGAGCACCGGCCACCAGGTCCATGGAGTCGGAAGCCGGGAAGGGGTTGCCCGCGTCGCCTCCGCCGCCCATGGCGCTGATGAGAGCACCGAAGCCGGCGAAGAGCCCATGGGTCTCCTGCTCGTGGAAGGCGGCGTTGGGGGTTGCGGCCGCGGACTCGTTGGAGCGACCCGGGTCGGGGAGCTCCTTGCGGCCCTCCTTGATGGCGCTCAGGTCCATCCACCCCTCACTCGACACCTTCCAGGGGAACCACAGGTTGGGGTCCCCCTCGGTGCCGGCCTGGTACGGCTTCTCGAAGTACTCGTCGTTGACGTACTTGCGAGCGGCTTCCCAGTAGGCGGCGATGCGCTCGAGGTCATAGCCCTCAGCGACCTGGACGAAGCGGTGCTCGTCCTCGCTGGGGCCGACGCGGCGGAGCCGGGAGTCGTACTGGACGACCTGCTCCTCTCCCCGGAACAGGAAGAAGTGGCGCAGCCCCTCGGTCTGGTAACCCCAGCCGTGGCTGTAGCCCTCGAAGACGACGCGATGGCCATCCTCGAACTCGAAGGTGGCGCTTTCGCCTTCTGACGTCACGCGGGTGACGACGAGGCTGGATGAGTCAGTCATGGTAGGTACCTCTGCTCTCTGATTTGGACGGAATTGCAGACTCGGGGGACATACTATCATATTTTTACTATCTTGTCAATAATACATACGTTTACATACATAAAAAAGGCTCCTAAGAGCCATAATTAAAGCATAAGCATATTGGTAGACCATCTGATGTCGAATTGGAGCCAAATCTTGAAGGAAGTCGGTGAATGGTATGACCTGCTAAGGGGTGTAAATCCGTTATCTACCATTCCAGCAGGGATATAAACCATAGGAGGGAGTATACTAGTGTTATGAAATCACTCAAGTATGCATATGACGTTATTAAAATGCTAGAACAGGCAGGAGTAGGCTCAATCTACTCTAGCGATAAGAGTTTTGTTATACCTAGCTCAGATAACCCCACTCTTGTTTCTGTATCTGATTCAGAGATAACTCTCAAGAGCACAAGTTTAAACAGTCGTATTACACCCGTCAAAACCTCTAAACTAGAGACCAGTATAAGCATCCAATCGCTGCAAGCTTTTATCGCCGATATAATATCTTTGAGCAGCATACAGCTTAATCATTTTGGAATTAGCTACTACTGCACCGATATTGAGACCGAAATAGAGAATATCAAATCATTATTAGGTGACGACAAATTATACGAAGAAGACTCAGGCATTTCCACAACAAAATGGCTGTTTGTAGGTGATGCAAATGATTCTGATAAGCCGATGTTTGAACTCATCCTCAATGAAAGGTCAGGGCCCGTACTTTCAAGTTGGGTACCTCATTTTCAAATAGACATCGATACAACATTAAGCTCGGACGAGCTTAATGAAGTCATCAAGAGACACCTGGGTGCTGGCTGGGTAAAGTGGACTATAGATGTTGAGGGAATAGGCATACCGTTGGTGATGGGGAGGCTATGCAGCATAGATGGGTTAAAAGTTTATCTAGGCATAGGCACAGACAAGCGAGATAGAGCTTGGCACAGAAGAGATGGAATGAGTAAATTATAGCTTCACAGAGCCATAATCAAAGCATAAGCATATTGGTAGCCCTACGGGGAATCGAACCCCGGTTACCGGAATGAGAATCCGGCG
>CAZPDI010000019.1:0-13121 GCA_964585425.1 uncultured Candidatus Saccharibacteria bacterium
AGGAGACATACGTCTATGGCAGCAGCCGAATTTAATCGCGATAAACCGCACATGAACGTAGGTACTATGGGTCACGTCGACCATGGTAAAACTACTCTAACCGCAGCTATTACCGCTGTACTCGCTAAGCACAAGCCAAGCGATGTTAACAAGGCAGTTGCCTTTGATAAGATCGACAACGCTCCAGAAGAGCGCCAACGTGGTATTACCATCTCGACTTCACACCAAGAGTACGAAAGTGACGCTCGTCACTACGCTCACGTCGACATGCCAGGTCACGCCGACTACGTTAAGAACATGATTACTGGTGCTGCTCAGATCGATGGTGCCGTACTCGTAGTATCTGCTGCTGATGGTCCAATGCCACAAACTCGTGAGCACGTTCTGCTTGCTCGCCAGGTGGGTGTACCTTCAATTCTGGTATACCTCAACAAGATGGACATGGCTGATCCAGAACTCGCCGAATTGGTAGAGATGGAAATTCGTGAACTGCTCGAAAAGAATGGTTTCGACGAAAATGCTCCTATTGTTAAGGGTTCTGCCCTTAAGGCTCTCGAAGGTGACGCCGACGCCGAACAAAGCATCCTCGATCTCGTAAAGGCCATGGATGACTTCTTCCCAGAACCAAAGCGTGAACTCGACAAGCCATTCCTCATGCCTATCGAAGACGTCTTCTCGATTAAGGGTCGTGGTACCGTTGCTACCGGCCGTATCGAACAGGGCAAGATCAACGTTGGTGACGAAGTAGAAATCGTCGGTATTCGTGACACCAAGAAAACCACCGTTACTGGTGTAGAAATGTTTAAGAAGCTCCTGCCTGATGCCCAGGCTGGCGATAACGTAGGTGTATTGCTCCGTGGTATTGAGCGCGACGACATTGAGCGCGGTCAAGTTCTGGCCAAGCCAGGTTCAATTACTCCTCACACCGACTTCGAAGCCGAAGTATATGTTCTTACTAAGGACGAAGGTGGCCGCCACACCCCATTCTTTAAGGGTTACAAGCCACAATTCTACATCCGAACCACCGATGTTACTGGATCAGTCATTCTTCCAGCCGACAAAGAAATGGTCATGCCTGGCGATAACATTAAGATTAATGTTGAGCTCATCGCTCCTATCGCCATGGAAGAAGGCCTCCGCTTCGCTATCCGTGAAGGTGGCCGTACCGTGGGTGCCGGTGTCGTAACTAAGATTACTAAGTAACGTCTACCTAGGTAGATAAGAAGGAAATCCCTTAGCACCATGGCAACTACAACTCAAACCGAACAGAAACAACGCATTCGCATTCGACTCAAGGCCTACGATAGTAAGGTAATCGATCAATCTGCCAAGCAGATTCTCGACACCGCTATCCGGACCGGAGCTCGAGTAGCAGGGCCAATCCCCCTGCCAACCGATAAGAAAGGCTTCACTGTACTTAAAGGACCACATATCCACAAGGACAGCCGTGAGCAGTTCGAGATGCGAACCCATAAGCGTCTGATCGACATCACCGAGCCAACGCCCAAGACAATTGATTCGCTCATGAATCTCAATTTGCCAGCCGGCGTCGACATCGAAATTAAGATGTAATTGCACCACTGAGCCGCCCGAAAGGGCGGTTTTTTGGTATACTTAACGTATGAATTACGAAAAAATGAAATCCGAGGACATACGTCATCATAAGGGTAAAAGTTTTGTGGGTGTTACCACTACGGCAATTTGTCATGACGGAAACGGTCGTTATTTTCTTAA
Source organism: uncultured Candidatus Saccharibacteria bacterium (assembly GCA_964585425.1). Taxonomy (GTDB): domain Bacteria; phylum Patescibacteriota; class Saccharimonadia; order UBA4664; family CAYXHD01; genus CAYXHD01. The sequence goes on from CAZPDI010000019.1 coordinate 1,735, forward strand.
TAAGCGTGGCCCAAATGCTCGAGATGAGCGCGGCAAGTGGGACCTATGTGGAGGTGGTTTAAAAGTTGGATCTACTATTGAGACAAGCTGTATACGTGAAGTTGAAGAAGAATATGGGACTACACCGTTAGAGGTCGTGTCTTTGGGTTATAGAGAGTTATTTAGAAAAGATGATGAAGGCTTAGAGACTCATTGGATTAGCTTTGATTTCTTGGTGAGAATTGACCCTAATGAGGCGAAAGGCAATGAACCAGATGTAGCTGATGAAGTTGGCTGGTTTATGTTGGACAATCTGCCGTCACCGCGTCATTCTCAATTTGATATTACTCTTAACACCTATAAGGATATCTTAAGGTAACTATGAAAGTTATAAAATTTTCTTCCGAATTAGTCCCTCTCATATTATCGGGTGAGAAAACTTCGACTTGGAGGCTTTTTGATGATAAGGACCTTCAGCCCGGAGACCGGATAGAGCTATTTGAATTCGGCGCTAATTCATCTTTCGCGAAAGGTTCTATAAAGACTGTGATAGAGTCTAAGTTTAAAGATTTAAAACAGGATGATAAAGTAGGCCACGAAGCTTATGAGAGTGACCGGGAAATGTATGATACTTTCTCGGGCTACTACAAGCAAAAGGTAGGACCTGAAACAGTAGTAAAAATAATCCATTTTGAGGTAGTGCAGTAATGACAAATAATAACGATAAAAAACTGTGGTTTGGTAATAAAAAGTATGGCTATGGCTGGGTCCCTAATAGTTGGCAAGGGTGGACGTCCATCGGCGTGTGGGGAATTGTAGTCTTTCTATCTACTGGTTGGTTTGCCGGTAAAGAAGGCGTCGATCCGCCCGAAACATATACATTACTTTACACGCTCATGATGCTCATCTCGACCGGTCTGCTGGTGGTCGTGTCCAAGATTAAAGGACCAAAACCCAAGTGGCGCTGGGGCGATAAAGATCCGGAGTAGGTTTTTCATTTTTACCGCCAGCGTAAAAAAGCAAATTAGCGCGACGAGCGTTTATCTTTCGGTTTTTGTTCGCATAGGAGTATAATAGTTGTATGAGTTTATTTGCAACAAATGATAAGCCGCTAGCTGAGCGCTTACGACCGAAAAATCTCGATCAGGTTGTTGGGCAGCAGCATCTTGTAGGTCCGGATGGCATTATTCGCAAACTCGTTGAGCAAAATAAGCTTGTGTCACTTATTTTTTGGGGGCCACCAGGTACCGGTAAAACCACATTGGCGCGCATATTGGCGCAGGGGAGTGGTGCGGCCTACGAGGAGATCAGTGCTGTTACGAGCGGTTTACCTGACGTTAAAAAGGTAATCGAGCGTGCTAAAGACCGCCAGCAACTTGGCGAATCTACCGTGTTGTTCGTCGACGAAATCCATCGCTTTAACAAAGCCCAACAAGACGCTTTTTTACCTCATATGGAGGCCGGCACTATTATTCTTATTGGCGCCACCACCGAGAATCCCTCGTTTGAGGTTATTGGCCCACTTTTATCCCGTAGCCGAGTGGTAACGCTTAGAGCTTTGACGGAAGATGATATCCAGAACTTACTTGATAAGGCCATCAAAGAGATTCCTGGGTCAAAGCTTGATGATGACGCCAAAAAGCTCCTGGCTCATTTATCGGCCGGAGATGCCCGGGTTGCCTTAGGGGGACTCGAGACGGCCACACGACTGGCTTCGCACGTAACCAAGGACATTATCGAGCTGGCCATGCAAAAGCAGGCGTTGAGCTACGATAAATCAGGCGAAAATCATTACAACTATATATCGGCCTTTATTAAGAGTATGCGTGGTAGCGCCACCGATGCCGCCCTATTCTACCTTGTCCGCATGCTGGAGGCCGGAGAGGATCCTAAGTTCATTGCCCGCCGGAAGGTAAATATTGCTATCGAAGACATCGGCATGTCTGATTCGAGTATGCTGAGTTTGGCCACCGAGACCTTCATGGCCATCGAACGTATTGGTTTACCCGAGGGGCGCATCATCCTTAGTCACGCCGTTATCGCACTTAGCGAAGCTCCTAAGAACCGAGCAGCCTATGACGCGTTGCGGGCTGCCGAATCGGCTGTTCGCGACAACCCTGGCGCCACCGTGCCGCTCCACTTGCGCAACGCCACCACCGACCTGATGAAGAACGAAGGTTACGGCAAAGATTACAAATGGCAGGCTAACTCCCAGCATCCCGAGGGATTTATGCCGCCTGAACTCAAAAATCAAAGATTTTACAAAGCTGAGTAGCCGTACTACAATACAAACATAACTAATTAGGAGTCATACCATGGCTGCAGCAAAGAAATCTAACGGTGCCCCCTCCGATGTAATGGGGTTTCTTAATTATTACCTAGTCGAAAAAGCTCCCGTGCAGCTACCTAAGGGCCTCAAAGACTTCTTGGTTAAATATGCTCCAGTTGCCTCTATTGTTCTCGGTGTTTTCTGCGCCCTTGGTGCCCTGGCCATCTTTGGTGTTAGCGCAGTACTGAGTCCGTTTGTCTTACTTGGTAACGGCGGAGCCAATGCCTTAGGCGGTGCCTTCCTCGGCTCAATTATCCTAGCTATCATCGCCGTTATGTACTTTATGGCCTACCCGGGTCTTAAAGCACGTAAGCTCGCTGGCTGGACGCTATTGTTCTACATCGAAACACTTAACATCGTGAACTCTCTGCTCGACGTTCGTATCCTTAACGCTATTGTTGGCGGACTCATTGGTTACTACTTCCTCTTCCAGATCCGCTCCTACTACAAGAAGTAATAGTGCAGTTTACCGATCAGATCCGCTTTGCTATTGATACTGCCGCCCGGCTACATGTAGGCCAGCGTCGCAAGGATCAGCACGGTACGCCAGCCATCAGTCATCCGTTTGGGGTGGCTATGGTTTTGGCGCAGTATCCAAATGTTTCTGAAGATACAATTATCGCCGGTCTGCTGCACGACGTCTTGGAGGATGTCGACGCCCGCACGTATGGCGCGGAACAGATGACGCAGGATTTTGGCGCAGATGTCCTCGAGATTGTGCAGCAGGTCAGTGATGATGCCCGTATTAAAGATTGGCAACTGCGTAAGCAGGCCTATTTACGCGTGCTCGAAACTGCTCGCCAAGAAGCACTTATGGTCAGTGCGGCCGATATGACTCATAACCTTGCCTCATTCGTCGACAGCTACAAACTTAGCCCAGAGATGTTTAGCAAGCGTTTTACCGGTACGCCCGATCAGCAAATTTGGTTTTACGGCGAGCGCGCCGGTCTGATTCATCAACGCCTCGAACACCCAATATCCGAGGGCGCCCTTAATGCATTTTCTCGCTTCGAAGAAGTTCTATCTGTCTAAAGTTAAATAATGATGCCCTCTAATATGGCTATGCTTAAAAGACGCGAAAACGTCTTTTTTGGTATGATACGGGCATGAGTAAAAAAGCGACGACATTAGATCATTGTTTTGTCAGAAGTGTGATTGTAGAACGGCCAGTTACTACAATAGAATATCCCTTTAACATTCCGTCCGTCAGCAACCTTGAAGATATACATTTTGATCAGCCCGTAACTTTTTTGGTTGGCGAAAACGGAAGCGGAAAATCTACGATTATCGAAGCCATCGCGGTTGCAACCGGGTTTAATGCCGAGGGTGGTTCAAAGAATATGAACTTTTCTACCAGAAACACCACGTCTAACCTTGCAGATAAGATTCGCTTAGTGCAGGGGATTACCAAGCCACGAACTGGATATTTCTTGCGTGCCGAGAGCTTTTATAACGTTGCCTCTAATATCGAAAGCTTAGACGCAGGCGGCGGCGGTGCTTTGATAGGAGATAATTATGGCAAAATTCCGCTCCATCACCAGTCACATGGTGAGTCGTTCTTGGCTTTGATTAATAATCGATTCGGAGAAAATGGACTTTATATCCTAGATGAGCCAGAAGCTGCGTTATCGCCAGAAAGACAGCTGTCGCTTTTGCTGCGCATGAAGCAATTAGTGGCAGAGGGTTCTCAGTTTATTATCGCCACTCATTCACCTGTGTTGCTGGCATATCCAGGAGCTACGATTTACGAATTATCTGCAAATGGAGCTACGAAGACTGAGTACGAAGAGACGCGGCATTATACGTTCATGCTAGATTTCCTCAAGAACCATCAGGCTTATACACGTCGACTAGGCGAGTAGTAACGACAAAACCCCTCCTCATAAGAGAAGGGGTTTTGGTGACTTACATCAAGCCAAGTTTGCGGGCACAGGCCGGCCATGGACTCCAGCCACGACGGGCTTGAGTCTCACGAGCCTTGGCATCCTGCACGGCAGGGGGCGCAAGGTCGGGGCGGGCATAGCCGCCATAGTTGGCCCAGGTACCAATATTATATTGGTAGGCGCCATAGTAACCGTTACCAGTATTGGTAGCATAGTTACCACCAGCCTCACATTGACGTAAGAGCGCGAACGCACCGTCAATAGTGCCGCCGTACACTGCCTTAGCAGCAGTTACAGTTTTGGCACGGGCTGCAGCAATTTTAGCCTTAGCGGCAGCTTCCTTGGCAGCCTGTTTGGCCTTGAGGGGAGCAACCACTTCGATGTCAAAGTCGGGGGTCTTAGGGGCTTTTACACCCTCTACAGTTGCAGTGTAAATGGTCTGAGCAACTTGAGTTCCGTTAGTCTCGGCCGTAGCCGAGGCGGTAGTACCGATAGGTAACGGATTCACTACCTGAGCTGCCAAGCTGATACCAGCGAGCAGCATGTATGAGAACTTATTCATAGTCATGATCCGAAGATCAATGGCTCCTTGTGTTAACTCTCACCTTACACCTCTTGAAGTCCAGCGCATTAAAAATGCCCCTTTTTCAGAGGATGCGTACTATATTACACCATAAGCGCAATCATGTCAATAGTATTATTGTTGTGCTTATCTGCAGGTGACTATTATTTCTCTATAAATTTGCATAAACTTCTGCTGGAGGAGGCCGTAATTAGCCTCCTCCAGCATACTTTATTCGCCACCGGGCACACTCAGGAGTCCTCGAACAATAATCCCGCCGGAATACGGACAGATAAGCGTTGTGAAATGCATGCGAAATGCCGCCTCTAGTAGCCGGAGCGCCTCAGGGTCATCCAGTAGCATCCTCAGAGCAACCTCGAGATCTTCTGGGATATCCTGTAGAGGTACAGGACGGTAATCCCCATGATCATTCTCTTTGAGGTAGGGGTGCTCATGTGTTGGTACTCGCAGCTCTTCATCATTCCAGGCTGCCTGTAAGATGGTTTTTACCACCTGCACTGTCTCGGAGCTTGTCTTACTTTCAACGCGAGCGATAAGGTGCTCCAGTTTTGCCCGATTTTCGATCTGCTTATCGAATTCTGTTGTGTCATGAGAAAACAGCATTTTCTTCCCCCTAGATTGAAAGGTGCGAGATGTGAGTACTTTAAACCTGATTTAGTACTTTGTCAATCAGATGATGAGCATTGAATCACCATAACTAAGAAAGCGGTAATCGGATTCGAGGGCGTGTTCATAAGCGTTAAGCAGGTTATCCCAACCAGCAAAAGCGGCGGCGAGCATCAGGACGGTGCTCTTAGGTGCATGATAGTTAGTCAGGAGACCATCCACCATTTTGAATTCATAACCTGGATAGATAAAGATGTCAGCTTCGCCCGTAATTGCATCAGATCCAGTATGAGTTTCTATCTGATCGGCTGCATACTCGAGCGTTCGGCATACCGTGGTGCCAACAGTTATAACTCGACCTGCCTTCTGAATAGCCTGAATTGTCTCGGGCGGAATCTCAAAGTATTCAGAGTGCATCTTATGACCCTCTAAATTATCGACTCGTATAGGCAAAAACGTACCCAAGCCGACATGTAGGGTCAAATAGGCTATTTGTACACCTTTAGCCTGAATACGCTCTAGGAGCGCCGGGGTGAGGTTAAGAGAGGCTGTAGGGGCAGCCACAGAGCCCACTTGGCTAGCAAAAGCTGTCTGATAGCGCTCAACGTCCTCCGGGGTGGCATCTCGCTTCATATAAGGGGGTAAAGGAACATCGCCATGCTTCTGGGCTAGCTCCAAGAGGTCCACATCTGATATAACCTGGGCAATGCCACCTTCCTCAAGATGAATAATCTTCACATCTTGACTGGCGACCCGGAGAACCTGGCCTTCCTCGAGCTTACCTCGGTAGAGCACCCGATCGAATTTACCTGGTCCATGCTTCTCGAGTACCAGGAGTTCATGTTGGATCCCTTCTTGATCTATACCCATTAACCTGGCTGGTAGTACTTTTGTGTCATTTAGCACCAAAACATCACCAGGCTTCAGGTGCTCTATCAGATCCGAATAATGCTTATCCTGAATAGCACCTGATTCTCGATCCAATACTAGCAACCTAGCATCACCTCGGACTTTAGGCGGATGTGTCGCAATTCGGTCTTTAGGAAGTTTGTAAGTGTAATCTTTGAGCTTCATAAGTATTAAGTATAGCCTATTAGTTCCGCTTATGGTTATAATGGGCACATGGTACAAAAAAAGAAACCCAAACGTCGAGAAGCCGACAGCGTTTATTTTTTAAAGATCCTCCTTTATTTTATTCTTGGAACCATCTGGATTAAGAAGGATGGGCAGGCACTCATACCTATAGGTTTGATCATTGGTGTGCTATTTGCGTCTCGGGATCACTTTAGGATTGATCGTAAAATTGAGTATGCGCTTTTATTGTTAGCGGCAATTCTTGGGCTTACTGGCTTAGGAATCTTCATTAATTTATAGGCACGTAGATACACTAGATTCACACCAGAAAAATAAAGAGCCCACCTCCTGTTGACATATACCTGTTGGGTTTGCTATTATTACTTGGTAACTTCTGCTTGGAACATACTCCAACAGATATAAACAACGTAAAACGTCTGTTACTAGGAGCCGGAAGGTTCACCTCCCTGAGCGTGAAAACCACCACTTACTAGCATTTCTTTTTGTAAGAGCAGACATAAAAGGATACGAGGCTTAGTGAAAGCACTGATCGGTAGAAAAGTAGGCATGACACAGATCTTTACTCAAGAAGGTAACGTTCAGCGTATTACTATTGTCGAAACCACTCCTAACGTTGTTACTCAACTCAAGACTATCGAAAAGGACGGCTATAGTGCCGTTCAACTTGGTTTTGGTGAGGCTAAGAAGCCTGCCAAGCCTCAAGCTGGTCATATGAAGGCCTCGGGTGTTAATAGCCAAGTCCTGCGCGAAATCCGCGTTGACGAAGCCGGCGACCTGAGCGTTGGAACCAAGCTCGCAGCAGATACCTTCGAACTTGGAGACAGCGTCCAGATCACCGGAACCAGCAAAGGTAAGGGTTTTGCCGGTACTATTAAGCGTCATAACTTCCATCGCGGTCCTAAGACTCATGGTTCGCACAACTATCGTGCGCCTGGTTCGATCGGTGCCGGTTACCCGCAACATGTCTTTAAGGGTAAGAAGATGGCCGGACGCATGGGTAGTGATCAAGTAACCGTTAAAGGTGCCAAGATTGCCTTGGTTGACGCCCAGCGCAACTTGATCGGTATCACTGGTGCCGTACCTGGTCCACGTAAAGGTATCGTAATTGTGAGGGTTGCATAATGGCTAAAGCTACTGCATATAGCGCCGCTGGCGTAAAAAGCACAACCGCTGCAACGTTGAATAAAGCTGTTTTTGAGGCCGAGGCTAATCACGAGCTGATCGGTAATGCCTATAAGGCGTATCTGGCCAATGGCCGCACCAACAATGCCGTAACCCTTAAGCGCGGCGAAGTTCGTGGTGGTGGTCGTAAGCCATGGAAGCAAAAAGGCACTGGTCGTGCACGCTTTGGTTCGATTCGCGTTCCAATCTGGCGCGGTGGTGGTATTGCTTTTGGCCCAACCGGTAACGAAAACTATCGCCTAGACATGCCTACCAAGGCTAAGCGCAATGCTATTCGCCAGGCCCTGAGCCTTAAGGCCGAAGCCAAAGCCATTGTTGTTCTGGACGAGTTTAAAACCACCGGCAAGACTAAAGAAGCAGCCGCGTTATTTGCAAAGCTCGAAGTCAAAGGTAACGTCCTCTTGGTGCTCAGTACCAAGGCTGGTCAAGCTGATCAAGCCACCCGCAACCTCGAAGGCGTAAAAACCGTTGCTGCTACCTACCTGAATGTCTTTGATGTTATGAATGCCGATACGATTATTATCGAAAAAGAAGCTCTCAAAGTCATTGAGAGCTGGTTAGGGGAGAAATAAGGATGAGTATGCAAATTGCCCCACACATTAGCGAAAAGGCTGTCGCTATGGCCGAGACCGGCGTATATGTATTTGACGTGCCAGCTGACGCTAACAAGATTAGCGTTACCCAAGCTATCGAAAAGGCCTTTAAAGTAGAAGTAACCGCCGTAAATATCTTAGTTACCAAGGGTAAGCTCAAGCGCTTCCAGAAGACTACCGGCCGCCGCAAGGATATTAAGAAGGCTTACGTAACACTAAAGAAGGGCCAGACTATTGCCCTATTTGAGGGAGCTAACTAATGGCTATTCGACTCTACAAGCCGACCACCCCAGCCCGACGTGGTATGACCACCCAGGATACCGAGGCTATTACCAAGAAGAAGCCTGAGCGATCACTGATCGTTATTAAGAAGCGTAACGCTGGTCGCAACAATCAGGGTAAGATTACCGTACGTCATCGTGGTGGCGGCGCTAAGCGCTTCTATCGTTTGATCGACTTTAAGTTCCTCGAGGGTAAGAAGGCCGAAGTTATTGCTATTGAGTATGATCCAAATCGCTCATCGCACATTGCCTTGCTGCAACTCGAAAATGGTAAAAAAGCTTACATTATTGCCGGTAGCGGCATGAAGGTTGGCGACAAGGTCGAAAGTGGTCAAGACGTAGAGATCAAAAAGGGCAACCGTATGCCGTTGCATGCCATCCCAACTGGTACACAGATTTATAACATCGAGCTCGTACTCGGTAAGGGTGGCCAATTGGTGCGTTCTGCCGGTGCCAAAGCTAGTTTAGTCGCCAAAGAAGGTGACTTCTGCCAGGTGCGTCTCCCAAGTGGTGAAGTGCGTCTGATCCACAAGAACTGTATGGCTACCATTGGTAACGTTGGCAACGAAGCCCATCAGAACATTAAGTATGGTAGCGCCGGTCGCCGACGCCGCATGGGCTGGCGTCCAAGCGTTCGTGGTAAGGCCATGAACCCTGTAGATCACGCTCACGGTGGTGGTGAAGGTGCCCAGCCGATTGGTCTTAAAGCCGGTCCACAAACTCCATGGGGTAAACCTGCTCTTGGATACAAGACCCGTAACCGTAAAGCAACTGACGCAATGATTGTCCGCAGCCGACACAAAGCGAGGAGAAAGTAATGAGTCGATCACTTAAAAAAGGTCCATACGTAGACGAGAAGCTCCAGGCGCGTGTTGTGGCCTTGCAGCCTAACGACAAAACCGTATTAAAGACCTGGAAGCGCGCCAGCACCATTACTCCAGAAATGGTTGGTAAGACCATTGCCGTACATAACGGTCGTCTGCACGTACCGGTATTCGTGAGCGAAAACATGGTTGGTCATAAGCTGGGTGAATTCTCGCCTACCCGTAAGTTCCGCGGTCACGGCGGTAAGCTCGCAAAGGGTGGCAAGTAATGGATAAGACTATGAAGTTATCAGCTACTGCTAAATACACTGGCACGTCGGCTCGTAAAATCGGTTTGGTTGCCGCTATGGTTCGTGGCAAAAAGGTTACCGAAGCTGAGCAAATTCTTATGTTCGCCCCACAGCGCGCCACTGAGCTGGTTGGTCAAACCCTCAAGTCAGCAGTGGCTAACGCAACCAACAACAATAGCCTTAAAAAAGGTGACTTGGTTATCGAATCTGTATTAGTTGGTCCAGCGCCAATGCTTAAGCGCTTCCGTGCTCGAGCCAAGGGTGCTGCCTCAAGCATTAAAAAGCGATCCAGCCATATCACGGTTGTTCTTAAGGAGGTGAAGTAATGGGTCATAAAGTAAATCCACGCAGCTTCCGCCTGCAGATCGACAAGAACTGGCAGTCACGCTGGTTTGCGAGTAAAGGTTTTGCCAATAACTTGGTAGAAGATCTTAATATTCGTAAAGCCGTAGAAAAACAAGTTGGTAAGCGCGCCAGCGTTGCCGAGATTGTTATTGAGCGCTCGCCAAACGCCGTTAACGTTCAGATCTTTACCGCTAAGCCAGGTGTCGTCATCGGTCGTGGTGGTAGTGGTATCGAAGAACTTAAGAAGATCTTGGCTAAGAAGACCAAGTCTCCAGTTAAAATTAGTATCGAAGAAGTTAAGCGACCAGAAACCAGCGCCGTATTGGTTGCCGAAAACATCGCCAGCCAGCTAGAGCGCCGCATTGGTTTCCGCCGCGCCATGAAGATGACTGCCGAAAACAGCATGAAGAGCGGCATTAAGGGTATTAAGATCGGTGTCTCGGGTCGACTCAACGGTGCCGAAATGGCTCGTCGCGAAAAGGTCAGTCTTGGTAGTGTTCCGCTCCATACTCTGCGCGCTGATATTGATTACGGATTTGCTTTAGCCCATACCACCTATGGTGTGATCGGTGTTAAAGTCTGGATTTATAAGGGCGATAGGTTCTAATCATGTTAATGCCAAAGAAGCAAAAATTCCGAAAGCAAATGAAGGGCAAGAATGCCGGTGTAGCTACACGCGGTACCGAAGTCAGCTTCGGCACCTACGGCCTCAAGGCCGAAGGTAATGAGCGTATTACGTCGCGCCAAATCGAAGCTGCTCGTCGAGCCATGACCCGCTACATTAAGCGCGGTGGTAAGATTTGGATTCGCATCTTCCCAGATACGCCAGTAACTCGTAAGCCGGCCGAAGTTCGTATGGGTAGCGGTAAGGGTGCCGTCGATCATTACGTAGCCAAGGTTCGTGCTGGTCGCATGTTGTTCGAAATGGATGGCGTTAGCGAAGAAGTTGCTAAAGAAGCCATGCGTCTCGCTGCCATGAAGTTGCCGATTAAGACCAAATTCGTGGTCCGCCAAGTGGCAGGGGAGAAGTAGTATGAAGACTGCAGAAATCGTACAGAAAACCGATAAAGAACTGGTAACTATTTTGGCTGATCAGCAAGCAAAGCTAGCTGAACTCCGAGTAGATTACCGCATTAAGCAAGTGAGCAATATTAAAGAATTGGCAGCGGTTCGCAAGACCGTGGCACGCATCAAGACCATTATGCGTGAGCGCGCCATTACCGCCGAAGAAACGGTTCAAACGGCAAAAGAGGAGACCAAGTAATGAGTAGAGTATTACACGGGATTGTAGTCTCTGACGCCATGGACAAAACGGTGGTCGTGGCAGTTAAGACAACCAAAGAACATCCTATTTATCGCAAAAAATATAAGGTTACTACTAAGTTTAAGGCTCATGA
>CAZPDI010000020.1:0-13117 GCA_964585425.1 uncultured Candidatus Saccharibacteria bacterium
ATCAATGACTCACTATGTAAGTAAAAAAACTTTAACATGTGATGTAAAAAGTATTTGACACAAGTAGTGAGTCTACTATAAACTAAGTGAGTGGTAAGGAGCGCGCCAGTGGAAATCGCGCAGAAAATTAAGCAGTTGCGTCAGCAACTCAATTTACAGCAACAAGAGACGGCGACCTTTATGGGGCTGACTCGGCAAACCTACGCCCTTGTGGAGAGTGGCAAAAAGGATTTGACCCTGCCTGAACTCGAGAAGTTGGCGGGGTTTTTGCATTCCTCGGTAGCCGAAATCCTGTATGGACCGAAAGTTATTGACGAAGAGTCCATAGATTCGGCCAAGCTCGATGCCTTGATTATGATGTGTCTAGAGTTTGGTGGTAACGAATGGCATTCCATGCTCAAGCAAAAATTGAGTCAGTTAGTGTATCTGGTAGATGTGGAATGGTATAGGCAGAACGGTCAATCAATGTTGAATCGTAATTATTTCCGCTTTTTTAACGGACCGGCCATCGAGCACTTTTACTGGGCACTGGACGGCTTGTACGAGCGTGGCCAGGTGCAAATTGATTATCGAGCCGGTCAGATAGTCGTTTCGGCCACCGAATCGGCTGCACAGGGCGCCCTAAGCCCACAAGAGCGGCTTTTTATTAAGAATACCGCCGAGCATTGGCATGATCGATCGGCTGGCGAACTGAGCACCTATGTAGCCCGTCGGTTGAATTGGAAATTTAAGCATACCGGGGCGTATGTGCCATATGACCTCATCAAACCCAACGGCTACCTAAATATCTGATACAATTACTGGCATGAACTATAAACACATTAAAGTTTTTACTGATGGGGGATCACGTGGCAACCCTGGCCCGTCGGCTAGTGGAATCGTTTTACTGACGCCCGATGATCAGCTGATCGAAGCCTTTGGGGTGTATTTGGGCGAAACTACTAATAATCAGGCGGAGTGCAAGGCGGTGCTGTTTGCCATCGAGGCTGCCCTCAAGCATGGTGCTAAAAAGATCGACTTTTATATGGATTCTATGTTGGTCTGCAAGCAACTGCTTGGCGAGTATAAGATCAAGAATGAGGCACTCAAGCCAATTTACGAGGATATTTGGGCCTATACCAAGGATCTGGAGGTCAGTTATCATCATGTTTACCGAGAATTTAATAAAGCTGCCGATGAGCAAGTAAATATTGCAATTGATCGTGCTTTAGGGCATAATAAATAGGCTAGACTACTGGGCAATTGCTCCGCAAGGAGAGGAAAGTCCGGACAACGTAGAGCAGGATGGTCGCTAACGGCGACCGGGGGCGACCCTAGGGAAAGTGCCACAGAAACGCGTACCGCCAAGTTCACTTGGTAAGGTTGAAACGAGTGAGGTAAGAGCTCACAACAGGCGATGGTGACATCGTCTGGAAGGTAAACCCCATCTGTTGCAAGGAGTGTAACGAATCGTCTTAGGCTCTGCCTGAGTCAGCTTGCTCGGCTTTCGTTACACATAAGACCCGCATAGATAGATGATTGCCTAAACAGAATCCGGCTTATAGGTAGTCTAGCGCTTATGCACCGCTCGAATTCATGTATAATAAGGTTACGTATGCAAAAACGTAGCGAACTCTTCTTTAATCTGATCCGGTTACCGCTCGACTTTTTGGCTGTTTTGAGCGGCTTTGTCTTGGCTTATATTATTCGCGTGCAACTCGAAGGCCGCGCCGTACCATATCCTTCAGGTGGTACGGTTTTTGTTAAGTTCTTCTTGCTGGTTATTCCAGTCTGGATCCTTATATTTGCGATTACTGGGCTGTATGGTCAGACGGGGCAAAAGGCGCGCCTCGCGGAGATTGGTAAAATCTTTACAGCTGTCAGTGGCGGCACCATGTTCCTGGTATTGCTTGATTTCTTGAGTAAAGAGCCCATATTCCCGGCCAAGGCGATTATTATTTACGGCTACGGCCTCAGTTTTGTTTTTGTGGTGCTGGAACGTACTATTTTGCGCACCATTCAGCGTTGGTTGTACCGCTATAATATTGGGTCACGCCGCACGGTTATTGCCGGCACCGGCACCATTGCCCAGCAGCTAGCAAATGACATGAGTAAGCGCGGAAGCGGTAATCACTTAGTGGCGGTGGTCGATGCTCACCCTCAGGGGCAAAAGCGCATGAAGTATGTGCCTGTCTATCAAACCATTGCCCAGGCAGTGGCTAAAGTGGGTGATATTGACGAGATTATCCAAGCCGACAGTGATTTACCGCAAGAAGAAGTATTGGCTCTCGTGGCTTATGCCAATCAACATCAAGTCACGTACCGCTTCGTGCCGAATAACTTTGGTATGTATGCTACCCAATCTGACATGCAAGTTATGGCAGGCGTACCACTACTCGAGGTTCGTCGTACGCCGTTAGAGGGCTGGGGGCGCATTATCAAACGCGCCTTTGACCTGGTATTGGTGATTCCCGGATTGATCCTTTTATCACCACTGTTCTTGGTTATTGGTATTCTGATTAAGATTACTGATCCGGGACCAGTGTTCTACAAGCACAAACGACTAAGTCGCAGTGGCAAGGACATTTACGTTTATAAGTTCCGCTCGATGTTGGTTAAGTACTCTACAGGAGCTGGTTATAGCGGCAAGACCGACGCCGAGATCTTGGCCGAAGAAATGGGCCGTCCCGAACTAGTAGAGGAGTTCAAGAAGGCCCAAAAACTCAATGACGATCCGCGTGTCAGCAAGGTTGGTAAGATCCTGCGCAAGACCAGCCTGGATGAGTTACCGCAGCTGATCAACGTTTTACGAGGTGACATGAGCCTGGTTGGGCCTCGACCCATCGTATTGGATGAGGTCGAGCATTATGGTGAGCAAGCCTTTAAGTTCTTTGCCCTTAAACCTGGTTTGGTGGGGCTCTGGCAGGTATCAGGACGTAGTGACGTCGACTACGATGAGCGTGTGAAGCTGGACATTTATTACGTAGAGAACTGGAGTCTGTGGCTGGACATCAAGATCATCGCCAAAGCCTTTGTGACGGTACTGACGGGCAAAGGGGCCTATTAGTGGCCGAACTCAAAGTCGCACTGGTTCACGACTGGCTGACCAACTGGGGCGGGGGTGAGCGCGTGCTGTGGAGCTTACATGAGCTGTTTCCCAAAGCCGATATTTATACGAGCGTATATAGTGACGAGGGTATGCCAGAGCTTAAAGAGTTGAATATAGAAACGTCTTACCTGCAAAATGTGCCGTTGGCTAAATCCAAACATCAGTTGTTTCCGGTGTTTCGCACCTATGCCATGGAGAGTTTTGACTTCTCAAAATACGATGTAGTTATTACAACAGGAGCGGCCGAAAGCAAAGGAATTATCACAAAACCGCACACCTTGCACATTTCCTATTTGTTCACGCCAACGCGTTATTACTGGAGTGAATACGACAAATATCTGGCTGATCCGGGCTTTGGCGCACTCAATCCAATCATCAAAATCATCATGCCGTACTTTGTACGCAAAATGAAGCATTGGGACTACGCTGCAGCTCAGCGACCGGACGTTATGGTTGGGATTTCGCAGTATGTCAGTGATCGTATTAAAAAATACTACGATCGCACCGCCTCGGTTCTGTATCCACCCGTCGATGCTAAGCGATTTAAGCTCACTGAGACCAAAGACGACTTCTATCTGGTTGTTGGCCGACAAGTGCCATACAAACGCGTAGATCTGGCCGTACAGGCCTGTACCACTATGAACAAACGCTTGATCGTCATTGGTGAGGGGAGCGAGCACGAGAACCTCAAAAGAATGGCCGGCCCAACCATCGAGTTCAAAGGGCGTCTATCCGATAAAGAAGCTGCTGAGTATTACGCTAAAGCTAAAGCCTTTCTGTTTACTGCCGAGGAAGATTTTGGTATCACGCCTCTCGAAGCTATGGCCTGCGGCACACCCGTCATCGCTTACGGCCTTGGAGGTGCTACTGAGACCGTTAAAGAGAATGTCACGGGCATCTTTTTTGACCGCCAAACGCCCGAAAGCCTTATGAACGCCATCCAGAAGTTCGAGAAACAGACCTTTAGCCCCAAAGCCATCCGTAGCCACGCTCTGACCTTTGATGATATGGTATTCAAGAAGAACTTTCATGCGCTTGTGGAGCGGGAGCTAAAGAAGCATAAGAAGGAGTTGGTGAAGTAGCATGATTGATGAACGGTTTGTTTTTGTAGGATTATTTTTGGCAGTGATCGGTGGTCTTTCATATCTTATAGATACAATCAAAGGCAAGACTACTCCTAATCGAGTGACATGGTTCTTATGGGCGCTTGCTCCGCTGATTGCTTTTAGTGCTCAGCTGCAACAAGGAGTTGGCCTTACAGCACTGCTAACATTCATTGTCGGCTTTAACCCGCTACTCATTTTCTTGGCTTCATTCGTCAATAAAAAGGCGGTTTATAAGCTGACTAAGCTTGATTTAGTATGTGGTGTTTTATCCATCGTGGGTATTATTCTTTGGCAAGTTACTGACATCGGAAACTTAGCGATTCTGTTTAGTATATTGGCAGATGCTCTAGCAGGTGTGCCTACCATTGTTAAGTCGTATAAAAACCCAGAGACGGAGAGCTATGCGATCTTTCTGCTTGGAGCAATCAATGCCGCTATCACTCTGCTGACTATTAAGGTTTGGGATTTTGCTCACTACGCCTTTCCTTTGTATATTCTAGGTATTTGTATCTTGCTGTTTAGCTTGATACGCTTCAAGTTAGGACCAAAGATACGTAAGCAAAGTCGGGAGATGGCATGAGTAAAGGAAAAATCCTTGTAACGGATACCTTGTTTATATTTGATGAGCATATTAAGCTACTCGAAAAAGCTGGCTACGAGGTTGTGCGCATAGAGAAGCCTGATATGTCTGAAGAGGAGCTCTGCAAAGCTATCAAAGGTAAAGTTGGCTACATACTCGGTGGCGTTGAGTATGCTACCGATAAAGTGTTCGATGCAGCAGATGAGTTGAAGGCAATTATATTTACGGGCACTGGATTTAAGGGGCATATTTCGGGTTGGCAGTATGCACTTGATAAAGGGGTCCTTATTGGCACAACGCCTTATGCTAATGTGCATGAGGTGGCAGAGTGGGGGCTTGCCGCAACTCTGGCCATGCAGCGAGATTTATTCGATCTTGGTCCACAAGGGACTACCAAATTCCATACAATCAAAAGCCTCCTTGATCTTAAGGTTGGGATTGTAGGCCTAGGTCATATTGGCGGCCGGTATGCAGATATGATTGATGCCATAGGTGCCAAAGAAGTAGTTTACTGGAATCGAAGTCAGAAAGATTCAAAACACACTCAAGTAGAGAAAGACGAATTGTTCTCAACTTGCGATATTATTTTTGTAGCTTTAGCGGATGATGCTGGCAAAGATTTTGTGACTAAAGCTGATTTTGATCTTATGAAGAAGAATGCATTGTTAGTGAGCATTGCTCATCATGGAATCATTAATGAAGACGATCTTTATGAGGCAGTGGAGCCTGGAAAAATTCGAGCGGCACTCGATATCGTTAAGGATCAGGATAAGTTTGCGGGTCTATCTCCTGAGAGGTGGTATGCATCAAAGTCAAGTTCAGCATATAACTCGATTGGTTATTTACAACGATCAAGCGATATGGCAACAGAGACGCTCATTAATTTGCTCGAGACAGGTGAAGATCAAAACAAAGTCATAAAGTAGGGTTGCCGACCCCGGGAGCGAGTGCTCCCGGGGCGGCGCGGACGAAGGGTCAGGCCGGCACCGGCGTCAGCTCCCGGAAGTCCGGGTGGCGGATGTTGATGGCGGGCGGATTGGACTTCATCATGGCGATAAAGTCGGCCTGATCTTGCTGCGTTCCGCCGGTAACCACCATGCTGCCAGGGAGCAGCAGGTGGCCCAGACCGTTGAAGAGGCGGTGCAGGGTGTCCTTGGAGGTGTGCGGCGTGACCTTGATCACCAGCGGGCAATCCTGGATGCCGCGTCTGCGAGGCTCCCAGGATCCGAGGACAACGGTGATGCCGTCGATGGTCCAAGTCGCCTTGTAGACCTCGCTGAGGTGGTGGCCCGCCCAGCTCGGCTCGGCCGCCGGGCGCTGGATGCGGACCGGGTTCGACACCTGGCTGACGCTGTTGTCGGGGTGGCTGGCCACCCACAGCAGGTTGCGCTTGTAGCCAGGCCGAAGGCTGTTGATCACATCGCTGTACAGGCGATCGAGGATCTCGACGAGGTTGCGGGGGTCGGCTTTGCTCTCCAGTGTGAGCATGGTCATGGTTGCGCCTCCGATAGGCGGTTTAGGGGTACGATGCGACTTTAACGCGTCGTAATAATAGCATAAAACGTATATTATGTAAACAAAAAACCACTCGGCACGGAGTGGTTTTTTAGGTTGGATCCAAGGTAGATTACTTAGTAGCTTGGGCCTTTTTGACGACGGCTTCGAAGGCTTTTGGCTGGTTTACGGCCAGTTCAGCCAGTATCTTGCGATCGATTTGGATGTTAGCTTTCTTGGTCATACCCATGAAGGCACTGTAGCTGACGCCATGCTCGCGCAGGGCAGCGTTGATGCGGGTGATCCACAGACCGCGGATATCGCGCTTCTTGTTGCGGCGGTCACGGTAACCATAACTGAGGGACTTGAGGATAGCTTGCTTAGCCTGACGAATCGAGCTACGGCGCATTTGCCCCATACCTTTAGTCTGTTTTCGGATCTTCTTGTGTTTGGCGTGGGTTGTTACGCCTCGTTTAACGCGCATTACTTATAACTCCTGAGCATCTTCTTAATGTTAGGGGCGTCCCCTGCACTAACCTCAAACTCCTTAACGTAGGTACGCTTCAGGCTAGTCTGCTTGCCACTCAAAAGGTGGTTACGGAAGGCTTTACGACGCAGCATCTTACCAGTAGCGGTAAGCTTGATGCGCTTGGCCATTCCTTTATGTGTCTTCATCTTAGGCATTTGGTGATTCCTTAACTTCTTTCGTTTGCTTCTTCATTTTGATGATCATGCTCAGATCGCGACCAGTCATTGCCGGAGCTGATTCTTTATCGGCAATATCGCTGATCTTTTCATATACGCGTTCGAGGAGCTGGTGACCAAGTTCTGGGTGGGTGATCTCTCGCCCACGGAACCGAGCCGTTAGCTTAACGGTATTACCTTCCTCAAGGAACTTGCGAGCCGATTTGAGCTTTACGTTAATGTCGTGCTCACCAATCTTAAGACCCATACGAATTTGCTTAACCTCAGTTTGCTTCTGATTCTTGCGATTCTTGGCCTCTTGCTTGGTTTGCTCGTAACGATATTTGCCCCAATCGATGATTTTTACCACGGGTGGGGCAGCGTTCGGCGCGATTTCCGCCAGATCAAGACCGGCTTCCTGAGCAATAAGTTTGGCTTGGTCGAGTGATACGATGCCAAGCTGGCTGCCATCTTCGCCGACGAGTCGAACGGAGGTGGCTTTAATTTCGTTGTTCAGGCGAGGTTTATTGATCGGACGTCTCCTTAAAGGCTTCGAAAACCATAATATCAGATATGAGGGCGAGGGTCAACACCTATAAGGAGTAATTTTGACGCCGACACGCAGACCCTCAAATTATTAGAAACGCGGATATCATTTTGTATATACATTTGGATATCCAAAATGATATCCATAATCTAAAAAGAGTGCCACCCCCGTGCTTAGGTCAGAATTTTTTCGACGATCAGCCGCACTCGTCTATCTGTAAGTCGGATCGTTAGGGGGGTGCGTGCAATGATCTTTCCATCTATCGCCACATTTACCGGCGGTGTCGTCTCAAGAGTAATCTTAGTGCCCTGGAAGTTAGTACTCGCCATTTCGCCAAGAGACTCGGCTTTTTTGGCGCGCAGGAGCAGATTGCCAAGCTGGCGCGTATTCGGCTTGTCGGTAAGCATAACGCTGAGCTCGTTGGGCGCCGTCGGGTTAATAAACTTTTGATTGGTAACGCTCAGACTAAACACGTCGGCACTCACGGTGTAGCCGCCATCAACCTGAATCTTGCATTTGATCGTTTGGTAATTTTGGGCCTTTTTAAAGCTATCACGGAGATGCAACACTTTATCTTTAATATTTTTACTGGGTGGGGGAGCTTGCACGTCGGGTAGCTCGGTTTCGAAGCCCAGCGTAAGGCTGGAGAGGAAGAAGTCATCACCTGCGGCTATGAGGGCATATTCGGTGATGCGCCGCGCAGCCAGCACTGCACAAGCTTGCTGCCAGGTCGTTATGCCTAGCTGTAGTGCGATTTTATTGACCGAGCCAATGGGAATCACGCCGATGGCTGCAGTATCGCTGGTCACGCCATTAATTACTTCATTAACCGTGCTATCGCCACCCACGGCAACGATGGTGGTGTAGCCCTTAGCGATGGCTTGGCTGGCTAGGCGCGTGGCATCGCCTTTGCCGGTGGTGGTTACGAATTCACCACCAATGCCAAGACTTTTGAGTTCGGTACGGAGCTTATCTTGGAGCGTATGGGCGGCACCGTGGCCGGCAGCAGGGTTAACAATGTAGTAGTACATAACAGGTAGTGTTACTCTTTATCGTCATTGGGCAGCAAACGTTGTTGTTCTTGCATGTGGATGGTGCCAAGGAAGTTAGCTCCAAAGTCGATGGCAATCAGCTGGGTGGTGATGTCGCCCTTGAGTTTGCAGGTCTCGGTAAGGTGCGTCTCGCCACTGGCTGTAATGTTGCCGTTTACATGGCCGGCCACCACGATGTTGACACCGGTGAGGTGGCCCTGAACTTCGCCATTAACGCCAATAGTGATGTTGCCGCCAGCCGTTACGTCTCCAGCGACGGTACCATCAACGGTTATGTCACCCGCCGATCCGAGTGCCCCTTCGACCTGAACGCCCGTACCGATAACGGTATCGGAACCGACCATTGCCACTAAATGAGATGCTTTTGCCATGTTATTTCTCCTTGAGTTTTAAACGGCCCGGTATGCGTTTAATGGCTTGGGCGAGGGCCTTCTTCTCCTCTACAGAGAGGCTGTACTTGCTTTTGCCAAGGTCAATGGGTTTGGCATAGACGCGGGTGCCGCTACGGCCATGAATGCTGGTTATAATCAGGCCGGAGTCGTGGCCGTCGAGCATGGCCAGGCTAAAGCTCTGATCGCCACCAACATCGCCGAAGGGATTAAAACGCACCATGCTTATCTTTTGCAGCGATAGGGCCGCGATGGAACTGAGCTTCTGATGCTCGGCCGTCATATCCTGGAACTCGGTATGGATCTGTTTGTTTTTGGCGTGATATTCGCGTAGCTGCTTTTCGAGGCGCTCACTACTGTCGCCACCTAGGGTTAATCGCAAGCGCGCACTAAGTCGCCAAACCTGCGCCATGGCGGCGATAGAAATAAAAATGGCAATAATTGCCACGGCCAGAATCATGTAAACTCCCCTCAAGCACTACCTATGCATCCAGTATACTCGGTGTGCTATTATAGAAGCAATGGCAAAGAAGAAGCATAAAAAGAAGCATTCCTTTCAGCATAAAAACGCGCCAACACCCGTGGCTGCGACGTCTTCGGCTACTGCGAGCCCCACTGCTTCGAGCAAACCAAGCACCATGCCTAACGAGTGGGGCGAAGTGCGGGACGACGTTAAGAAAACCATTATTCTGGCAATCGTATTTATTACGCTCATGATTGGTCTGTGGCTTTTGTTTGAATACACTTCGGTCGGACCAAACCTTTATAACTCCATTAAACTCTAGCTCGATACTGCAGAGCTTCGCTTAAGTGAATTGAATCGATAGTAGATTGACCGTCCAAATCGGCAATAGTGCGGGCAACTTTTAAAAGTCTCATGTACCCGCGCGCCGACAGCGCCAGATTGGTGACGGCTCGATTAGCCATGACGGTAGCCTCGTCCGATAAGCTACACCACTGGTGAATCTGCTCATTAGTTAATTGTCCATTGCTGATGCTACCTCGAGGTGCTTGCCGTTGGCGCGCTGTAATAACGCGCTCAATAATGGCTGCGCTGCGTTCGCCATCGGGTGCCGAGGTTAAATCCCGGCTTTTAACGGCCGCTACCTCGACGTGAATATCGATTCTATCTAATAAGGGCCCGGATATTTTGCGAGTATAGCGCGCAATCTGTTGACCAGTGCAGCTGCAATCATGGTTAGGATCGGTGGCGAAGCCACAAGGGCAGGGATTTTGAGTGGCGATTAACATGAAGCGCGAGGGGTAGATGACCGTGCCACTGGCTCGAGAAATTGTTACTTGGCCGTCTTCCATCGGTTGACGCAAAACCTCTATGGCAGTGCGTGGAAATTCTGGAAGTTCATCAAGGAACAAAACGCCATGGTGACTGAGGCTGATCTCCCCAGGGCGGGGGATGGATCCACCACCAATAAGTGATATGGCGCTGGCCGTATGGTGCGGATTGCGGAAGGGGCGGCTCATGATTAATCCACCAGTAGTTAGGCCGGCAGCACTATGCACTTGATTCACCTCAACCAATTCTTTAAAGCTCATCGGCGGCAAAATACCAGCCAGGGCGCGGGCCAGCATTGTTTTGCCAGTGCCAGGTGGTCCGGTCATTAACACATTATGACCGCCAGCTGCGGCAATCTCCAAAGCGCGCTTAGCCCGAACCTGGCCCTGAATAACACCAAAATCGATGAGGGCTCGGGTGCGTTTGGCGCGTGGTCGGCGCTTGGGTCGATAGGGGGTAAGCTGACTGCGACCAGTGAGGTGGCTGTAAAGCTCTTGGATATTAGTAATCGCGTATATAGTAATATCGCTGCATAGTGCAGCTTCAGCAGCATTAGCAGCCGGTATAAACAACTCTTTAATGCCATTAGCTTTAGCGGCTTCGGCATGTGATAAAACAGCCCTAATGGCTCGTACACTGCCATCGAGACCTAGTTCACCGGCAAATAACTTATCCGATGTGTCCATAAAAATATGTCCAGTAGCAGCCAATAAGGCCACGGCCATACCCAGATCAAAACCAGTACCATCTTTTGGCACATCAGCTGGCGCTAAGTTCATGGTGATGCGCTTAGCCGGCACCATTAACCCAGAGTGACGCAAGGCGGCCCGTACCCGTTCTTTGGCTTCATCCACGGCTTTATCTGCAAGACCAACCACGATGAAAGCGGGCAGACCATTCGATATATCGCACTCAATGCTAATAATTTGACTGCTATAACCCAGTTGGGCGGGTGCAAAAATACGAGCAAGCATAGCTGAATCATTCCTTACCACAACCCCACATAACGAGTATACCGAACAGAGACCGAACAGTCAACACATAATTTATTTGCTATTAATTATTGACAACTATGCAATCTGGTGCTAGACTTTTGCCTGTATGAACGAACAATTGCTTCGACAACTAGAAGACATGGGCCTCAGCGAAAAAGAGGCCAAGGTTTATGTTGCCAGTTTGATGCTCGGTCCCGCCACGGTTCAGCAGATCTCTACCCAAGCCGACATCAAGCGCGTTACTACCTATGTGATCCTGGAATCTTTAGCAGCTCTAGGCTTAGTCGGGCAGGCGAGCCACGGGAAAAAAACCTATTTTACGGCCGAAGATCCAGTTAGTTTGCGTCGTTTGCTCGATAAGAAACAAGCAGAGCTTAAAACTCAGAGAGAGGCGTTTACAGCGTTTTTGCCTGATCTAATTTCCCTCAAGAGTATCCCGGCTGAAACACCCACGGTAAAAATTTACGATACTATCGAAGGGCTACGATCGGCCGTCAGTACTCTGCTCTTATCTGTAGACCTCGGGGACGTCGAATATATATATGGCTTTAGTGACGTTGATAAGGTCCAGAAACTATTTCCTGAAATAGCTAAAAGCCAGGGCAATCCTGTGCGCATAAAGGTGGGCAAGAAGAGCCGTCTTATTTATACATCAGAGAAAGGTCCAATTTATAAAGAGACAGATAAAGAAAGCTATCGGGAAAGCCGGCATGTTTCAGGTGATCAATATCCTATCAATGGAGACATTACTTTGGTTGGGGATCATATTGTTATGTTATCGCTCGATGGGGACAAGCCGTTTGGTGTAACCATCAAAAGTGCGCCTTTGACTTCGGCTGTACGAGCCATGTTTGAACTGGCTTGGATAGCTGCTGGCAAGTGACAAAATCGTTAATTCTTATTGACTAAAAACGCTTTTTTATGATATTATGCAGGGGCTAATGGCCTAGATCCGAACTCGCGGGTCTAGAAGTTCCTTCGAAAGGAGGGATCCATGCGTACCACCATGCAGTGTCGCGGCGGGAACGTGGGCGCGCTCGCCGAGCGCCTCCTCGCACCGTTCCGACCCAAGCCGGGTTCGCGTTGATCCCCTTGAAGGACGCTCGAGAGAGCGCCCCGAAAGGGGAGCCGGAAGAACTCGATGCGGCTACCCGGCTCGTCGCATCGACCCCGGGATCATCCGTCGGGGCACCGACCGACTGATCTAGATCCCAGTGGCGTCTGGTAAACGCCACACCAACCTGAAGGGGTGGCCGGTCTTCGGCCGGCCACCCCTGACGGGTAAGTACTCGTCGGGTAACCGACACAATCAACAGAGTCGAGGCCGCAGCCTAACAGGGCCTCATGGCGCCCTTGACTCTATCATCGAGCTGGGCGGCGTGAATGCCGCCGATCACGTCGCCCAGCTCGCGCCACCGAATTCTTTTAGGAGAAGCCGGTGGCTTTCTCGTTTATAGCGATTTAAAGGCGGATTTATACTCTTTAGCGGCTTGTTCGGGGGCTAGAGGGTTGATTATGACGCTGGTAGCGAGTTCTAGGCCGGCATAGACGGTTTTACGGGGTTCTATTTTGAGAATAAAGCGCTGTTGTTCGTGCATCACGGCGTCCTGTAAGAAGAAATTAAAGCTGATTTCTTTATTATCCAGGAATTGGCAGGCCTTTTTCAGTACCACAGCAATGGCGGAGCGCTCTACCCTGGTGAGAGCCGCAAAGGTTGAAGTATCACTCTTTGGCAGTATCCAGAGCTCGTAGGGGTTCTTACTGGCATACGGCGTGATGGCAATGATGTGATTATCTTCATATACAATGCGTTCTTTTTGGCTTTGTTCCCAACGAATAATGTCGCCGTAAACGCTGCGACCATGGCCGGCCGAGTACTTATTGGCAG
>CAZPDI010000021.1:0-12557 GCA_964585425.1 uncultured Candidatus Saccharibacteria bacterium
GTGCTATGACTGGTAAAGGTAGTGCCACAACCGCTGCAGGTGACCTTGGTTTCCATGTATTCTGGGTGGATTGATGCTTTCATAAGTACCAAGTATAGCAAAGATATACATATCTATCAAGTGCCAGGGCATGTATAATAAAAATATGTTCAAGATTGCTTTTCGCCATACAAAGCGAGTAGTTATAGCGGTTGTGGGTGCCACCGTAATCTTGATTGGCTTTGCCTTTTTTGTACTGCCTGGGCCAGGCTTACTTATAATCATTGTTGGTCTGGCTATTTTGGCCACCGAATTTGCTTGGGCGCAGGGGTTGCTACACAAGGCTCGAGAGCGTTATGAGTTAACTAAAGATACGATTAAAGCCAAGTTCGACGACAAAAAGAAATCTTAAAAGAAGAAACTCCGCCAGCCGACCCCGAAGGGTTAGCCGGCGGAGTCCCGGAGCTTTCTAGGTGAGTTCGATGGGCTGGGCTTCGATCTGGTCACGCTCGACGACCACCAGGCTGGCGGTCATGTTCATGCCGGTCAGGTCTTTGCCCTCGAGGAGGTTCTTGATGCGCTGCTGGATGTCGGCTTCCATGAGGGCATGGTTGGCTCGTCGACGATCCACGTAGACGTTGGCTTTGACGACGAGGTCGATGCGAGGGTTGCATCCGTGCTCGAGGGTGATCCAGGAGACATGCCGCTGCCCACTGCTGTCGTGGCCGACTGCCCCGTGATCTTCCAGTACCTCGAAGACGGTCATCCAGAAGGCATCGCCAGCCATTCCTGGCATGAGGATGTCTTTGCCGGAATCACGCAGTCGATGCTTGAATCGTTCGGAGGCGGTGACCTCCAGATCTCGGATGGTGTACTCGTGGGGGTTGCAAGACATGAGAGCTCCAAGGGTCGTGGTCCGACAGGGCGTCGAACACATCGGAAGAACTTTACTATAAATACGTATTAAAGTCAATGTTCATGGGGTTGTATTATATCTGTTGCCTTGATATAATAGCTTCACAAAGTATTTAACGTAACAGCGGACGCGTCGTCCTCCCGCTCGGGAGCGTCCAGCAAAGCTGAAGGACAAGAAAAGGAAGTTTTTACATGGCTACATCTGTAGATCTCAAGCAGTTGCTTGAAGCCGGTGCCCACTTTGGTCACCAAACCCGTCGTTGGAATCCTAAAATGAAGAAGTACATTTTTGGTGCTCGCGGTGGTATTCATATTATTGATTTAGTTCAGACCGGTGCATTGCTCGAAGACGCTCTAAAGTTTGTGACTAAGACTACTGAGCAAGGTGGCGAAGTTCTGTTTGTCGCTACTAAGCGTCAAGCCAAGAACGTTGTTAAGGACGCAGCCCTTAGTGCTGGCATACCCTACGTTACCGAACGTTGGCTGGGCGGTATGCTCACTAACTGGGGAACCATTAGTAAACGAATTACTCGCCTTAAGATGCTCGAAGAGCAAAAAGCTAGTGGCGAAATGGAGACCAACTACAACAAAAAAGAAGTTGGTGTCTTGACCGAAGAAATCGCCAAGCTCAATAACGTATTTGGTGGCGTAAAGGATATGAAGGGTATGCCAGCTGCTGTCTTTGTAGTTGACGCACCACACGAAAACACTGCTATTTTAGAGGCCCGACGCCTTAATATTCCGGTTATTGCTTTTGCCGATACTAACGCCAACCCGGATTTGATCGACTATGTGATTCCTGCTAACGATGACGCCATTAAGGCCGTAACCGTAATCACCAAGATGGTGGCTGATGCCGCCAACGCTGGAAAGGCTAAATACGCCGCCAGCCACAAAGAAGAAGCTCAAGAAGTAGCAGAGGAGAAGTAAATGGCTATTAGCGTAGAAGATATTAAGAAGTTACGTGAACAAACCGGCGCCGGCATGATGGCTGCCAAGAAGGCTCTAGAAGAAGCCAATGGCGACTTTACTAAGGCTCAAGAGGTCTTGCGTTTAGCTGGTGCTGCCAGCGCCGCCAAGAAGAGTGATCGTGTGGCCGCCGAAGGTGTAATCGAAGGCTACGTTCACGATGGTCGTATCGGTGTATTGGTTGAGGTTAACTGCGAAACTGACTTTGTAGCTCGTACCGAAGACTTTAAGCAATTTGCTAAAGATGTAGCCATGCAAGTGGCTGCAACTGCTCCAGAATACGTTCGCCCTGACGATGTGCCGGCCGAAGTTACTGATAAAGAGCGTGAACTGATCGCCAAAGAGCTTGAACAAGCCGGTAAGCCAGCCGAAATGATCGAAAAGATCACCGAAGGTAAGATCAACAAGTTCTACGAACAAATCTGCCTGGTTAAGCAGCCCTTCATTAAAGATCCAGACAAGACCATCGAGCAATTGACTGCCGAGTTGGTCGGTAAACTGGGCGAAAACATTGTTATCGGCCGTATTAGCCGTATGGCTTTAGGAGAAAAGTAATGGACGTTCGAGGGTTAGTTGCCAGCGTAGATGCCAAGTTCGATAAGGCACTGGAGCATCTTGATAGTGAACTCAGTAGCTTGCGAATCGGTCGCGCTAGCACTTCCGTCGTTGATGGTCTTAATGTGGATGTATATGGCCAGCCCATGAATCTTAAGACTATTGCGACCATTACGACTCCCGACGCTAAGACTATTGCCATTAGTCCTTGGGATAAATCCAACTTGCAGCCTATCGAAAAGATGCTTCGTGAGAATACTCAGTTGGGCCTTACGCCTAATAACGACGGTCATACGATTCGCCTCAACATCCCGCCGCTCACCGAAGAACGCCGACGCGATATCGTAAAAAGCATGGGTGGCATTGTTGAATCGGCTCACATCGCCATGCGCAACAGCCGTCACGAGGTGCTTGATGCTGTTAAGAAGCTGGAAAAAGCTAAAGAGGCTACCCAAGACGACGTTAAATGGGCCGAAGAAGAGCTCAACAAGAAAGTCTCAGACTATAAGGCAAAAGTTGCCGAGATCGAAAAGGCTAAAACTGCCGAAATCATGACCGTTTAATCTGCTATACTTTTAGTATGATTATCGCTATTATCCTCGTCGTCCTGATTTTTGGTTTATTAGTATTTGTGCACGAACTGGGTCACTTTGTGGCAGCCCGTCGTAGTGGCGTCGAGGTCGAAGAATTTGGTTTCGGTTTCCCGCCCCGAGCAATTGGTAAGAAAGTAGGCAAGACTATTTATAGCATTAACTGGCTACCGCTTGGTGGCTTTGTGCGCATGAAGGGCGAAGATGGTGCCGATACGAGCAAGGGTAGTTTTGGCGCAGCTCCGTTTAGAAAGAAGTTAAAGATACTTACTGCTGGCGTGCTGATGAACACTCTGACTGCCTATGTAATCTTGGCGATTCTATGCGTGGTTGGTATGCCGGCAGCTGTAGCTCGGACACTGAGTGATGCGCCGGTAAATCGAGAACAGAATCCACGGGTACTGGTTTTAAATGTAGCTCAAGACTCTCCGGCGCAAAAAGCGGGAATTAAAGTGGGCGAGAGTATTGTTAGCATCAACGGTCAAACCTTTAAAACCGAGTCTGATCTAACGGACGCAACGAAGCGACTCGCTGGCACAAAGACGACGATGGTGGTACGTAATCAAGATGGTGTGACCCGCGTTGTTGATGTGCAACTGCGTGATGCCGAAGAAGGCAAGAAGAGCGGCTACTTGGGTGTAAGCCCGTTCGAGACGCACACGGTTAGTTACGGTAAACGAGCACCATTAGTGGCAGCCGAGATGACAGTAGCCGTGCTGTGGGGTACGTTAAAAGGATTTGCACTCGGAATTGCTGGCTTGCTGCATATTGGCGGTAAAGCTGGTGGCGAGGCGGCTGCTACTGTAACTGGCCCGGTCGGTATCGTCGTACTGCTCAGTAACGTGCTGCAACTCGGCGCGGGGTATATATTATTCTTTGTGGCTACTATATCGGCATCGCTAGCGGTGGTTAACATTTTACCGATACCAGCTTTAGACGGTGGTCGAACCTTCTTGCTGGTAGTGCAAAGGTTTACTGGTAAGGCCTTGAGCCCCGAAGGTGAGGCGCGGGTGCACATGCTCGGCTTCTTCTTGCTAATAGGTTTAATGATCGTTATTACGGTACTTGATGTCCAGCGACTCCTTAACTAATACTAATCCACTCAAGGTTCCTTGGAAGTCATGGGAAGCGATTCTCATTTTTGTGTTGACCTGGCTCGGCGTGCCGTTAATCATTCTGTCGGCTTTCCGATTCGCAGCCCCCTATGATGTAAACATTCAGAGTTTTATTAATGGTGTGGCAACAAATAATATTACGGCCAGTTTTCAACTCACTGTTCTGGACGCTTTAGCCGGCTTAGGGCTCATCTGGCTGGTGCTGCGTAAGTATAAGGCCGGCTGGAGCACCCTTGGCCTCCGAAAGTTTAACATTGTAAAAGCAGCATTACTCATCGGTGCGGTCTTCGTAGCATTTTTTGCCTTGGCGTGGTTGGCTATGATTGTCGTGCAGATACTCGTCCCGAGTTTTAATCCAAATCAAGCTCAAGTAAATGAATTCACTACGGCCGTTACGGGCAATGCTAAGCTCATTAGCTTCTTTGCGCTAGTAGTTATTCCGCCCATTGTCGAGGAAATTCTCTTCCGTGGCTTTATGTTCCCAGCCTTTAGCGGAAAGGTCGGCATGTTATTTGGCGCACTTTTTTCATCGTTGTTATTTGGGTTTGCTCACCTTCAGGCCAACGTAGGGGTCTACACTGTGGTGCTTGGTCTGCTATTATGTTTTATGTATAAGAAAACAAATAGTATTATTCCGGGAATGCTCCTGCATATGCTAAATAACTACGTGGCTTACGCCGCGATTATGGGAAAGTAATATGAGACGATCACAACTCTTTATAAAAACGCGCAAAGACGCGCCTGCCGACGAAACCGCCAAGAATGCTCAGCTGTTAATCCGCGCGGGTTTTGTGCATAAAGAGATGGCTGGCGTGTATGCCTACTCACCGCTTGGTCTAAAGGTCCTGGAGAACATCAAGACTATTGTCCGCGAAGAAATGAATGCGGTTGGTGGGCAAGAAGTAATGATGACCGTATTACAGCCACGCGATTTGTTTGAAAAGACTGACCGCTGGGATGACGCCAAGGTTGATAATTGGTTCAAGACCAGGCTTAATAATGGATCCGAGCTGGGTATGGGCTTAACGCACGAAGAGCCAATCGTCGATATGCTTTCGGACTACATCAATTCGTATAAAGATCTGCCATTATTGGTTTATCAAATTCAGTCTAAGTTCCGAAACGAATTGCGCGCTCAAGCCGGTTTATTGCGTGGTCGGGAATTCGTCATGAAGGATATGTATAGCTTTGCTCATAATCAGGAAGAGCACCAAAAGATCTACGAGCAAGTGGCTGACGCCTACGTCCGTGTGTACGATCGTCTCGGCATTGGCGACATAACGTATCGTACCTACGCCGACGGTGGCATTTTTACGCCTCGCTTTAGTGATGAATTCCAGATGCTCAGTGAAATCGGCGAAGATACTATCTATGTAGACGAAGAACGCAAGCTTGCCGTCAATCAGGAAGTGATTGATGATAGTCGACTCAGTGATACTGATATCGACAAATCTAAACTTAAAGAATACAAAGCAATTGAAGTCGGTAATATCTTCCCCCTAGAAAGTAAGTACACGGATGCTCTAGGCGTCTATTACACTGATAACGAAGGTAAGCAACAGAAGATCATCGCTGGTTGCTACGGCATTGGCGTGAGCCGCCTCATGGGCGCTCTTGCCGAGCATTTTGCGGACGATAACGGTCTTGTATGGCCACAGAACATTGCCCCGGCGCAAGTATATCTTGCACGCTTGGGCGATGACGAAGCTGTTGTTGCGGCAGCAGATGATCTTTACGACGAACTTCAAGACAAAGGCATCGACGTACTTTATGATGATCGAGATGCTCGCCCAGGAGAAAAATTCGCCGACGCCGACCTCATGGGTATCCCATATCGAGTTGTAATCTCTAATAAAACTATTGAGCAAAATAAGGTTGAACTTAAAAAACGTTCAGAAAATGATACTGAACTTATAGATTTCACATCTCTTATTAAGCTCATCGACTAGAGTCTGCAGCTACACCTGATACCTGATATACTAGTAGTATGTTTAACTGGCTACTTGGCTTATTTTCGCAAGATATCGGCATCGATTTAGGAACGGCAAATACGCTGGTGTATGTGCGTGGCAAAGGTATTGTGATTGACGAGCCGAGCGTTGTGGCTATGAACACCAAGACCAATCAGGTGTTAGCCATTGGTGAAGATGCAAAGAATATGGTAGGGAAGACGCCTGCTAATATTGTAGCGACACGACCGCTGGTTGATGGGGTAGTGAGTGATTTTGAGATTACCGAGCAGATGCTCAAGTATTTTATTACCAAGGTTCATAAAGAAACTGGCGTGTTATTGCCGCGTCCACGCGTGGTTGTTGGTATCCCTAGTGGTGTGACTGAGGTGGAGCGACGCGCCGTAGAGGATGCCGCCCGTAATGCTGGCGCGCGCCAGACGTTCTTAATTGAGGAGCCGATGGCTGCGGCAATTGGCGTACGGTTACCGATCCAGGAGGCGGCGGGCTGTATGGTGGTGGACATCGGTGGCGGTACGACCGAAGTCGCAGTAATTAGCTTGGGTGGGATTGTAGCATCGCGGAGCTTGAGGATTGCTGGTGATGAGTTAACCGATGACATTGTGCAATATGCACGTGATGAGTTCAATCTGCAGATCGGGGAGCGCACCGCCGAAAACATTAAGATGAGTATCGGCTCGGCGTATCCGCAAGATAAAGAACTTAAAACACCGATGCGCGGGCGCGATCTTGTTACTGGATTACCTAAAGAGATATTGGTTACTGATGATCAGATTCGTCGAGCGCTGGCTAAGAGCGTGCGAGCAATTATTGATGCTGTTAAGATCACAATTGAAGAAACTCCACCGGAGCTGGTGGCCGATATTATGGAACGCGGCATTATGTTATGTGGTGGCGGCGCATTGCTCAAAGGCCTGGCGCAGTTGATGGCTCGACAAACCAAAATGCCGGTGGTCGTGGCCGATGATCCATTGCGGAGCGTAGCCGCTGGCACCGGCTTAGTGCTAGAGGATCTTGATACGCTTAAAACAATCTTGGTGCCCAGTATATGAACAAGCAAGCCAAGCGACGTCTAACCATCATAGCTGCCGCCGGGCTAGTCATAGTGCTCTTGGGTAGTGTTGGTCGTTTTACGGTGGTTGGCAATGTGATTGGTGTCGTGACCTCACCGGTTACGCGTAGTTTACATGGCCTCGGATCAAGTATTTCGAATAGTTTTGGAGTGGTGACCTCGGCTCGTAATTTAGCCTCCGACAACAATAAGCTGCGACGTGAGAATGCCGATCTGCGGGCGGCTCTGGCGACGGCATCGGCCGGTGCAGCAGAATTAGCAGCCATAAAAAAGGAACTGGGTTTACGCGAGTTGGCGGGCAAACGATTAATCCCGGCTGATGTAGTCAGTACGCAGCCAGACAGTTATCGTTCATTCGTAACTATTAACCGGGGTAGTAGTGATGGCGTTACCAAAGGCATGGTGGTGGTCGTTGACGGTACGCTGGTCGGTACAGTTAACCAGGTGACTTCGTATACATCCAAAGTGTTAGTGGTTACCGACCCCTCCTTCAAGGTTGCCGGGCAGGTGCTCGGGGACTCAGCTAATGCGACCGGCACCGTGCGCGGAAGTATTGGTGGCGGTCTACAGATGGAAAAAATACCGCAGGACCAGCCTATTAAGGTTGGCAGCACCGTTATTACCAGCGGACAAGGCGGTTCGGTAATTCGCGGTTATAGTCTTGGTACGGTGCAGTCAATCACCAAAGCTGATAATGGCGTTTTTCAGTCGGCCACCATCAGCACTCCGGTCCAGATTGGGCGCCTACAAACAGTATTTGTGGTAGGTAATTAATGCGTTGGGCGAGGGTGATCATCATCAGTCTTATGGCAGGACTTTTGCAAGTGAGCTTGATGGGCGCGCTACGGATTGGCGGGGTAGTACCCAATATTGCTTTAATAGTTGTCGTTAGCCAAACTATTTGGGGAAAAGCATCCGAGGCCTTATTATCGGCCGTGCTGCTTGGCCTCATTATTGACGTTGCTAGTGCTGGCAGATTTGGTTTAGCCACCAGCTCCCTGGTGCTTATTAGTCTGCTTCTGGTGGCCTTGTATCAACTTGGGCTCGATGCTCGACCGGTATTGATTCGCTTAGCGCTGGTGGCCGGGGTGACGCTGGTCTGGGGCTTGCTCCATGTGTTGGCGCTTGGGGCGGTGCATGTAACCTATCTGACAACCTGGCGATTACTGATCGGCGAGGTAGCTATTAATGTAGTCCTAGCTATACCAATCGGAGAAAGGGTGGTTCGCAGTGGGCGTCCGGTTTAGTTATCGACCAGATAAGCTCCTGAGTCGATCCAAGGTGGCTTCAAAACGATCACTCATTAAGCACGAAGCATGGGCAGATGCCGTATTACCGGCCGACGCCGAAGCCTCGCCGGTGGAGGAGCTAGCTGACCGCCGACCACTGATGGCACTGGTGGTGCTTCTAGCTGCAGTAATGATGGTGTTAGTGGGGCGTCTAGTAATGTTGCAGATTAATCAGGGTAGTCGTAATGTGGCTTTGGCGGATGGAAATCGTTTACGGACAAAAATAACCCGCGCTCAACGTGGCGTTATGTACGACCGTAACGGAACGTTATTGGTGCGTAATCAGCCGACATTCGATCTAACCGTTATCCCGACTCAGCTGCCAGTCAATAAAGTTAAGCGTCAAGCCGTTTATGACAAAGCCGCACAGCTATTAAACGTGTCGGCCGATGATATACGCAATCGAGCTGAAGCTCAAAGCCTCCAGTACGCTCTTCCGCTCTTGGTGGCCAGCAATATTTCACGAGATAAAGCCCTGGCCTTTGATAGTGCCGATGATTTACCTGGTTTAACGCTCGATGTGAATACAGCGCGCCTCTATCAGGATGGAGGTAGTTTAGGCTCGTTACTTGGCTATACCGGACGCATATCGGCCGAAGAGTATGCCGCAAAAGAACCAGGCGAATATCAGCAAACAGACTATATTGGTAAAAACGGCCTGGAACGTGAATACGAAAAAACCCTCCGCGGCAGCAATGGTTCGGAGCAGACGGAAGTCGACGTGCAACAACGGCCGGTTAAGGTCTTGGCTTCCAAACCGAGCGTGGCCGGCAATAACGTGACATTAACGATTGATAAAGAACTCCAAGATCAGCTGGTAACAAACATTCAAAAGCAGCTGGACGCCTCTGGATCGGGTCGGGGAGCAGGAGTGGTGCTAAACCCGCAGACTGGCGAAATACTAGCCATGGCTAGTTTACCCGGCTACGATAATAATTTGTTTGCCACCGGCATTTCCGCCAAAGATTATAGCAACTTACTAAATAACCCGAATCAACCGCTTTTTAATAAGGCCTTTCAGGGTGCGTATCCGGTCGGCTCTATTATTAAACCCCTTATCGCGACCGGAGCACTTGCCGAAAAAGTCGTCACCCCCCAAACTACCGTTAACGATACCGGCTCACTTAAAATCAAGAATATCTACGACCCTAGCATAGAATACACCTATCGTAGTTATGAGGCGGGTGGTTTAGGCGTGGTTAATATTAGTCGAGCCCTCGCCCTCAGTAGTAATGTGTTTTTCTACACCGTGGGCGGAGGTTTTGGCCCAATCAAAGGGCTGGGTGTGACCAAGCTGAATGCTTGGTATCAAAAGTTTGGTCTCGGTTCGCCTACGGGTATTGATTTGCCAGCCGAGGCCAGTGGTCTGGTGCCAAGCCCAGAAAGTAAAAAGAAGGCCACCGGCGAAGCCTGGACGGTTGGCGACACATATAATACTTCTGTCGGCCAAGGCGGACTCATGGCCTCGCCGCTACAAATGGCTGTGGCTACTGCGGCCATTGCTAATGGCGGGACGCTCTATAAGCCATACCTCGTAAGCAAGGTGTCTACCGAAAACGGCACTACAGTGGATCAAACTAAGGCCCAAGCGCTGCGCAAGAATATTGCTGCGCCTGTGGTGTTAGAGGTTGTAAGAAACGCCATGCGCGACGTGGTTACGAGTGGTACGGCTTGCTGTAAGATCGAGCAAGAGGTACCGGTTAAAGTTGCCGGCAAGACCGGCACAGCCGAGACCGATCCAAACAATAAGCGCAAGCCACATGCTTGGTTTACGAGCTTCGCGCCTTTTGATAATCCACGGGTTGTAACGGTTATCCTTATTGAGAACGCCGGCGAGGGCGCGCAGTACGCTGCACCGGCCACCCGCGAGATTCTTAAATGGTACTTCACGCATCGCTAAGCATAAGTTTTAACCTGATAGAAAAACGTTATTTTTAATTGACATTAGTAACTGTTGACAGCCAGCGCCCGACAAGCGACAATGGTTTCACCGATCCACAAAGTATCGGATTTTTTTACGGAAAGGAGGGCAGAATATGACAAAAACTGCCTCACAGAATAAAGACTTTTTACTTACCGCTGACGGTATTATTAAGCTGCAAGAAGAACTACACGACTTGACTACTAACCAACGTGCCAAGATTGCACAACGCCTTAAAGAAGCCAAGGAATATGGTGATTTAAGCGAGAATATCGAATGGGACGATGCTAAAGACCGCCAGGCTTTTATGGAGGGTCGCATTAGCGAAATCGAAAACATTCTTAAGCATGCCAAGACCATCGAGACCCCTAAGAAGGGTGGCGTGGTCTCGCTGGGCTCAACCGTCCATCTTGAGCTCGAAGATGGCGTACAAAAGTTTACCATCGTTGGTTCTACCGAAGCTAATCCTGAAGAAGGTAAGATCAGCAACGAAAGTCCTATTGGTCAGGCGCTGCTTGGTAAAAAGCACGGTGACGAGGTCGAGGTCGACGTACCAACCGGTACCTTAACCTACAAGATCAAGAACATCGAATAACAGTTAGCCGACACCAGATAAAAAGAGTCGGCTAACTGCCGGCTCTTTTGGTATAATAAACCACATGAGTACCCAGAAGACATCAAATTATTGGCTAGATCAAATCGCTGCGCAGATTATTGCCGAGCGCAGTGCTTCGGCGAATATCATGGTTTCTAGTGGCCACTCGCCATCTGGCGCCTACCATCTTGGCACTGTTCGCGAGGTGATGACTGCCAGTATTGTGGCCTGGGCTATTAATCAGCAGGGTCATAAAGCTGAGCATATGGACTTTGTGGACGATTTTGATGCCTTCCGAAAGTTGCCCGCCGGAGTGCCAGCTCATTTTGAGCAATACCTTGGTCGGCCTTTGTATCTTGTGCCAGATCCAGTCGGAGATTGTCATGAACATTACGCTGATCATCTCTATCTACCATTCTTAGAAGCACTTAATAATGTCGGTGTTGAACCAACTGTGCTGCGCGCACATAAAATATATCTATCTGGTGCCTTCACTTCTTACATCGAGGCTGCTCTTGAGAATGTTGATAAAATTCGCTCCATTATTAAAGAGCATGGTGGTGGCCGAGAATTACCGTTAGATTGGGCTCCAGTTCAGCTTCTCTCTAGCAATAATAGTCTACGTGAGTGGAAATATACGGGGTGGGATAAGGACCGTAAGGTTGTCTTGTATGAAGATTCCGAAGGCACCACTGGTGAGCTTGATTACACCCATGGTCGCGTAAAGCTTGATTGGCGCCTAGACTGGCCAGCCCGCTGGCATATGTATGGTGTGGATGTAGAGCCTTTTGGTCGTGATCATGCCACAAAGGGCGGGAGCTATGATACCGGTAAAGAACTGGTGAAGCAGATTTATAGTGGAGTCGCTCCGCACCCGGTGCCGTATGAGTTTATTAATCCAGCCGGTGATACCAAAAAGATGAGCAAGAGCGCGGGTAATGTCGTAACGCTCAAGGATGTTTTAGATGTGATGCCTGCCGAAATCGTCCGATACTTTATTATTCGTAATAAACCTAGTAAAACGCTCATCTTCGATTCTGGCGTCGGTTTGTACACATTGATCGATGAATACTCCAAGGTTGAGGAGGCTGTAGCCAAGGGGCAAGATCACGAATTCGCACATGCCTATACGGCAGCTAACTCACTGGGCGGGGAGCGAACCATTGCGCGTGTACCATTTAATCATCTGGTAAGTGTTTATCAAACTGCCCGTGGTGACGAAGATCAGATTTTACTGCTTTTAGAGCGTACTGGCTACGAGAAGGTTGTTGCTGATCAAAAAGATGTACTGCTGCGCGAAATCCCTTATGTAAAAAACTGGCTAGATCGCTATGCACCAGATAGCGTAAAGTTCCAAATTCAACAAGAACTTCCACATGTTGAGCTTAGTGACGGTCAACAAACTTTCTTAGCGGTGTTGGCAGATAGCTTACAAGGGGCAGGGGAGCTCGATGGACCAGAAATGCACCAAGTAATTTATTCTGCTAAGGAGGCGGCTGGCATCAAGCCCGGCGAGGCTTTTCAGTCCTAGTACCGACTTATTCTTGGTAAGGATAGCGGCCCTAAAGCCGGGTATTTCCTGAGTAG
>CAZPDI010000022.1:0-11114 GCA_964585425.1 uncultured Candidatus Saccharibacteria bacterium
ACTTGGTAATGGCAAGAGAATGGTAGTATCACCTAAAAAAGATCCGGAGTTATTTTATGGTACGGCGGGGTCGTATGGTTCTCTCGGAATCATTGCGTCTGTCGAGATACGGCTCATTCCAGCCAAAAAATATGTGAATATAACCCATCATCCCGTATTTAGTTTTGAGGAGGCACTTAAAACAGCAGATAATCATGCCAAGAAAAACGCTCATTTTGTAGAGTGCCTGATGTTCAGCAAGAACAAGGGCAGTATTATAATCGGTGAGCTTTCTAATGCTCCGAGTGGTCCCAAACATAAATTTACGCGACCATTCGACCCCTGGTATTACATCTACGCTGAGAATGTGGCACAGTCCGGTAGTCAAGTTGCCCATGCCATACCACTTAAAGATTATTTATTCCGGTACAATCGTGGTGCGTTTTGGGGCGGCAAGCTAGCCTTCGATCATTTTAGCGTAAAATTCACAGCGCTTAATCGGTTCTTGCTAGATCCACTTTTACGAACCAGAAAACTCTATAAGGCACTTCAGGAAAGTGCTGCTGCCCAGGAATATATATGTCAGGATATAGTATTGCCCAGAAAGTCCGTGGTTCCATTCATGAACTATATTGATCAAGAGTTTGCAATGTACCCGATGGTATTCTGTCTCATTAAGCCCGAACCCAAATCTCCTTTATCACCAAACGGTATTAAGACGGACATGACGTATAATGTGGGTGTTTATGGTCTTAGGGTCACGCCTTATAGTAAGTTTGTCGACAAGAATCGTGACATCGAGAAGAAGACACAAGAGCTGGGTGGTAAAAAATGGTTTTATGCGCACTCATATTATTCAAAAGATAATTTCTGGCAAATATACGATAAACAGTGGTATAGCAAATTACGTAAAAAGTATCATGCAACAACATTGCCAGACATATACGAGCGCACTCGTGTTAAAGGGCATAAGAATGTGAATCAAAAGAGGGCGTTGCTACGGACAATTCTTGGCGGCTCCAAAATCAGGGTTTCTAAATAAAGTTGCAATAGAGCCCACAATGGCCCTTCAATATGATGATGTTTAGTGCTCCTCGATAGCGAGGAGCTTTTTGATTATTCAACATTAGATATTGCAAATATAACATTTTTATAGTATAGTAAAGAACATTCCAGTCGATGCCGGCAAGTTCGGTGTTATCCAGAGGTTACTCCATGTCCATGTCTCCGTCCCCAACTCTTCTCACGGTCAGCCGACCCACACGGTTTGATGTGGCGAAGCTCGTCACCCCGGGCGACACCGTCCACGCCATCGGCAGCACCGGCTCCGTCTGGAGCTTCACGTACCCCGATGAGGTGACGACCGCTCAGTTCCAGCGTGATCCCGGTCCTCGCCTCATCGGTGAGCCCGAGCCGCCTGACTACGTGTCCAGTGCCGTCCTGATGACCAGCACCAACAAGGAGGCGGAAGCGGCTCAGCCCGCGCAGCTGCACCCCACCTCTCTGATCGTCGAAGGGCGGCCGATCTTCTTCTTCGGATGGGTTGTCCCCGGGGGGCAGGACATGCACACCAGCCCGGTGGTCCATGTGATCCACCGCGACAAGCTCGTGTTCTGATCCTTCCGGGGTCGTTTTCAGCCCGTCTACTTCGCGAGCCCGACCGCCGTGAGGTGGGCGGGTTTCGCAATTATGGTTACAATAGCATCTACTATTATTCAATCGCTAGCTCAACTGCCTGTTTTACCACAATGTGATTTGCGTCCAGGATCGTAAGCTCAGAATCTTCTTGCGATATTGCTAGCGGCAACTCGGTGCAGCCTAGTAATACTGCCTCTGCACCTGATTCTTTAAAGCGATTAAAAACGAGGTTCAGATCAGCTTTAGTCTTGTTATCTTGCTTGCCAGCCATCACGTCTTTTATAGCATTATTAATAGTAGACTGTTCTTCTTGGGTTGTAACAAGCGGCTCAATACCAATGCGAGCCAGCTCGTGACTATAAAGGCCCAGGTCCTTGGTGCTTTGTGAGCAGGCAATTGCGACCTTAGTATAGCCCGCTCGCTTAGCATCGGCACAGGCCTCATGTATCATATGGATTAATGGTATGGTAACTGCTGCTTCCATTTGCTTATCAAAATGATGGACGGTATTACAGGCTACAACAATAAGGTCACTGCCCATGGATTCCAGTTTTTTAACAGCTTGAACCAAATCGACTGCTACGAGTTTTTCATCAGCAATACCATATTCATCAAACCCCGAGAGTGAGGTACTATATACCATTACTTTTGGAAAATCCGCATCGTCCCACGCTTGGTAATGTTTTTGCATATACTCGATAATGCGCACATACATATTTGCCGAGGCCGACGGGCCGATACCGCCCAAAATGCCAATTGTTTTGAAATGCTTCTTCATCTAAATCATTGTAAACCCGACTGCCTAAAAATAGTAGTAACCGCATAATGGTTCTAGATATTGACAAAATCAATATAGTATGATAATATACTGCTAATTCAGTTCTTAAGCTGGATTTGACATACATTCAGGGTCGGATTACTGCTACGTATGATAGTAGTAACCCGGTCCTGAAAATCCGTTTCAGGCCAACGCTCAAGAAAGGTGACTTTGATGAGCGTACGCAACAACCAATCCCGACTGGCCGAGCTCCGGCTGCTCGACGACATCGTGCTCGCCCTCATCCGGCGACACCAGGTCCAGCCGGAGGAGCTGTCCGAAGCTGCTCCCACCTGGGACAGCTCGGTGGCTCAGCTCTGCCTCAAGAAGGCCAAGAAGCTGCAGCCCGAGACCCTGGGGCGCATCATCTACGCCGTCCCGGATGCCGACCTCTACGGATGCCACGGTCGTACCTGGCTGGGCAAGGATGAGGCTGGCCCGTTCCTCCTCCAGCAGCTGGCGGCCACCGCTATGCTGGCTCGGATGCGCTACCACTTGGGTGTCGGTTTCGACACCTGTGCGTGCTCCGAGCACCAGCAGGGGGTCGAGGCGGCCTGATCGCCGCCATCATGTCCTGCGCGCATCAAGGCGCAGCGTCTGCCCGACGATACCGGGCTTCACCCAAGTGTACAATTTATGGATTGCACATTTAGGTGAGTTACAAGCGTTGATTATTACACCGATGTCGTTATTTATGCCCTACTATAAACCATACGGCCGGAGTGTCTTTTTGTTATACTTATCATATGACAAAAACTCCCTTTCGATCGTTGTGGTGGGCGGTTAATCTACAGCTAAAGAACTCCAAATTATTTTTGATGTGGACGGTTCTTTATAGTATTTATAACGGTATTAGCTCCATTATCACCATTTATGCTGGCGCCAAATTTTTAACCGCTGTGACGGCCATCGCCTTTAAAAAGGCTTCACCGCAAGAGGCATATATGTGGCTGATAATCG
Organism: uncultured Candidatus Saccharibacteria bacterium; assembly: GCA_964585425.1. Classification (GTDB taxonomy): domain Bacteria; phylum Patescibacteriota; class Saccharimonadia; order UBA4664; family CAYXHD01; genus CAYXHD01. Next base: position 3,395 of record CAZPDI010000022.1, read on the forward strand.
TGTTAGCGTTGCAGCTCATAATGTCGTTGCTATCGGCTTTAAATGGGTTGTTCGAACGACGGTTTCAACAAAAAATGGAATTGCGCGTTAATGAAGTCCTGATTAATAAAATGTATGAGCTGAGCCAAGAGCAGTTTGATAACCAAGAATTCAACACAACACTGTCGCGTGCTCGTGACAGCTTGTTCTCTATGTGGCGCGTTGTGCCAGATTTATCATCTTTGGTATCGGCTGTAGTGCAATTTGTTGGTGCAGTAGTGACTATCCTGTTAGTTGCTCCAGCAATTGGCGTAGTGATTAGCTTCGCCGTGATTATCGTTGGGGCCGTACGTGCCTGGCAAAATCGCCAAGACGAAGCTATGTATAAAAAATTAGAGCCATATAATAGAGTCACCTATCGAACGCGCTGGATGTTGATTGACCCCAATGTTATGCCCGAGGTACGCCTGATGAATGCCTTTAGTCGCTTGTTAATGTCTTGGACAAAAAGTTTAAAAACTTCTCAGGACCTGCATTTTAATCACGAAAAAAAGCAACTTCCTGTCGAGCTCGGGAGTCAGGTAATCGACCCACTTATCTCAGTCGGTGCGACGTTTTACTTTTTGCAATTACTCATTGCCGGACTCATCACGCTAGATCGTTTTATCTTCTTGCGTGGACTCATCGGCCAGGCTAGTAGCGCCTCTTCGATGATCGCCACGACCTTTCAGCGTCTACACCAGACCTCTGTGGAGATGAATAGCTTTATCGAGATTAACGACATGCAGCCGGCATTACCCGATGGCACGCAAAAGGTGTCTTCGCCATTAACCATCGAGTTCAAGCACGTTAGTTTTACCTACCCCGGAGCTGCCAAGCCTTCGCTCGAAGATGTATCATTCGTGATTAATCCAGGTAGCCGGTTAGCACTGGTGGGGGAGAATGGCGCAGGTAAAACCACGCTTATAAAATTGCTGCTTAGGCAGTATGTACCATCCAGTGGCAAAATCTTAGTTAACGGTATTCCGATTCAACAGCTAGAGCAAAACGCCTATTACCGTCAAATTAGCAACTTGAGTCAGGACTTCTTAATGATTAATCATCTAAGTATTCATGACAACTTATTGTTAGGATTAGCCGATGACGTCGATGAAGCCATAATTTATGGTTCTCTTAAGCTAGCTGGCGCCGAAGGCTTCGTGCGAGATTTACCAAATAAGCTCAATCAGCGTCTTGACCCGTCATTCGATGATGGCACTGGTTTATCCGGAGGTCAAAAACAGCGTCTCGGAGTAGCACGAGCCTTACTCCGTAATGGCGACTTGATGATATTGGATGAACCAACCAGCGCCATTGATGCGAAGGCTGAATACAGTATTTTCAATAATATCTATAAGCACCACGCCAACAAGACAACGCTTATCGTAAGTCATCGATTCAGTACGGTGCGCAAGGCCGAAAAGATTATTGTTATGGAGCATGGCAAAATTATTGAGTATGGTTCGCATAAAGAGCTCATGGATTATAATGGGGTCTATAAAGAAATGTTCGAAACCCAAGCCGAAGGCTATAAATAGGAGATGCTATGAGCGCAATTGATGAGTATTTAGATAAGCACGCTACACCAACCCAACGAGCTGAGTTGGAGCGTATTCGCAAAATTGTCCGCGAGTTAGTGCCAGACGCCGATGAAGTCATTGGCTACGGCATACCCACATTTAAGTACAACGGAAAGAACTTAGTGCACTTCGCGGCTTTCAAGAAGCATATGAGTTTGTTCCCCACGGCGGCACCTATTGCAGAGCTCAAAGACAAGCTCGAGCCGTGGGCAACAGCCAAAGGTACGATTCAGTTTACCGAAGATAATCCTTTGCCAACCGAACTGATTAAAGAAATTGTAAATTTCCGTTTACAGAGTATACCTGGCGCGACCGAATGACTCGCTACCTAGCACTATTGCGTGGCATAAATGTTGGTGGCAACAACCTCATAAAAATGAGTGAGCTGGTAGCGGCTATGACTGATGACGGTTTCGCAAATGTTAAGAGCTACATAAATAGTGGCAATATATTGTTTGATGCCAACCCAGAAAAAGGCTTGGCCCAGCGGGTTAAGAAATCAATCAAAGATCATTCCGGTCTGGGCATCGACGTGGTTGTTATTGAAGCAGAGCGCTGGATGAACATTGTCCACAATGCCCCAAAAACCTGGGGCCAACGGGAAGATTGGAAACATAATATTATCGTGGTTATCCCTCCCTGCACCACGCAAGAAATTCTCGACGCCGTCGGCGAACTGAAGCCTGAATATGAATCACTGGAAGTTGGTGATGGAGTCTTATATCAATCTATCTCACTTAAATATTTTGGCCGTGCCCGCAGTGGTGCCTTTGCCGGCAAACCTATATACAAAAAGATGACGGTGCGTAATTACAACACCGCCATCAAGTTGAAAGATTTATTAGCTACAGCTGAATAACGATCTTGCCTTTAGTACCAGACTCGCGAGCTTCAAATGCCGCCCGAATATCGTCGAGTTTAAATACTTGGCCAACATGTGGTATTACGATGCCGTCCTCAACGAGCCGAGTTAGTTCATCCAGTTTTTCTGTGTTAACTTGAGTGAACTGATGGATGGCAGTAACCTTAAGCTCATTAGCGCGAGCTTCATCAGCCTCGGCGATCATACTGACGGCTACTCCGCCGGGCTTTAAAATTGCTAATGCTTTAGTAAAGTCGTCGCCACCAACAGTATCAAATACCTTATCAAAGCCCTTAAGCTCAGTCGAAAAGTCTTGTGCTTTGTAATCGATCACCTCGTCGGCACCTAGGTTGCTAACATAAGCGATATCCTCACCCGTAGCTGTTGTAGTAACATGAGCGCCGAGGTGTTTGGCTATTTGAATCGCCACGCTGCCAATGCCGCCACCACCGCCGTGGATGAATATTTTCTCACCATCTTTGAGCTCAAGATGATCGGTTAGTGCCTGCAAAGCACTTACACCAACCAGCGGCAGAGAAGCAGCATCAGTTATTGAGAGGTTGGCCGGGGCTTTAGCAACTTGTTCAGTTTTGGTGACAGCTAATTCTGCAAAGGCTCCGCTGTTGCCGGCAACTACGTTGGCTTGACCATAGACGGTATCGCCAACGGCGAGAGTATTAACATCTTCGCCTACCTCACGCACAACGCCGGCAATATCACCACCCAGGGTAACGGGTAAACTTTTAATCATGTCTTTAACGTAACCTTCGCGCACCATGGTGTCGAATGGATTTAAGCTGGCGGCTTGCACCTCCACTAATACCTGACCGTCGCTAATCGTCGGTGTATCGATCTCTGCTATGTTAACCACGTCGGCGTGACCATACTCACGTATTTGTGCTGCTCTCATGCATCCTCCTAGATATGTTAGTGACTAATATATCTAGTATAGGCTATTTATTTGCGAATGCCAATGGTATCGGCATCAACTGTTACGGTTTGGACCTCACCATGAATCATGATTTCGTCACCAACTTTAAGATCGCTGAGCTTAACGTCACTATCATCTTTTTTGTACTTGGTGCTGTCATCGACTTTGACGGTGATGGTCTGATCGTCGCGTCCGGTTACCGTGATGGTGTTGCCATCGATCTTCGTAATCTCGCCGCCAAGTCGTGGTCCGCCTTGCATCATCATGCCCGGACGGCCGCCATGACGTTCGTCAGAATCTGGTCCGTGCATGGCCCTTACTACACCGACACTTCCTAGCACCAGCATTATCGCGATCAGGGCACCACCAGCGCCAGCCAGCATTGATTTATGGGTTGATTGTAATTTTTTATCAGCCATTGTATCTCCTTATTACACGTTTATTACAACTCCATCTCTCGATTTATTTCACTATATCTGGTAAGATAGCCTTTATGAAACTCGATGGCGACGAATTAGCCTCATATATAAAAGAACGTCACGCACGCGAAATTAAGGCCTTGGCCAAGGTTCCGAAGCTGGCGATTATTATGCATACCGATGCTGGAGTTGCGACGCGAACCTATGTGGAGCACACCAAAAAAGGCTATGCCCAAGACATTGGCGCGACGTGCGAAATTCATGAAGTTAATTTTGATCAAGCAGGGGTTATCGACCTTGTTCATAAACTTAATAACGACAAATCGGTAACGGGTATCATTGTTCAATTGCCCTATCCAAATGTTGATATCGATAAAGTTTTGGAGGCCGTAGCCCCGCATAAAGATATTGATGGGCTTGGTCCGGACAGCAATTTTGACATGCCCACGCCACAAGCTATCTTGTGGCTATTGGCCGCGTATAACCTAAGTTATAAAGATAAAAAAGTAGCTGTTATCGGCCAAGGACGATTGGTCGGAGCCCCGCTTGCCGACATGCTGGAAGGTTCGGGAGCGATCGTTACGCGCTGCGATAATTCTACCGCTGATCTTAAATCCGTTACCCTGGATTCGGATATCGTGATCAGTGCCACCGGCCAACCCAAACTCATTACGCCCGATATGATAAAGCCAGACACCATCGTAGTTGGTGCCGGAACTTCGGATATCGGCGGATCAACTAAGGGTGATCTTGATAAAGCTTTATACGAAAACGAGTCCCTCAAAATCGCCCGAAACACCGGCGGGGTTGGCCCGGTCACCGTCGCCGCTCTGTTTGATAATTTATTAATCGCTGCCCGAACGTTTAACTAAGGAAGCTCCAGCGCATTCCGCAGACGAGTTAGTGTTAACAGGCTACTTACTGTATGAGTCATGCCCGGCTCGGTCGTGACAGCAGTTGTAAAGCCGGCTTGTTGGGCAATGGCTACACTCGCTGCATTATACGCACCGTACGGATAAGCGAGGTGATACACTGGGTGGCCAAGCTGTTTTTCCAGCTCTTGTTTGCCGCCAATAATCTCGGCGCGCTGCTGCTCTGCGGTTAAACCTGTCAAGTTTGGGTGGTTCATGGTGTGTGACCCAATAGTGATTAAGCCACCGCGATCAAGCTTGCGAATTTCGTCCCAGCTTAAAAATGCCTCGCAGTTTGGCAGGTCTTTTTTGTTGGCACCAATACACCATTGGCTGGCGGCCCCACCATTAATAACGTACATGGTGGCCGGCATCTTATAGTGCGTCAAAATCTCGACTTCGCGTAGCTGATCAGTATAGCCATCATCCAGGGTAATAATCACTGGTTTGGGCGGGAGTTCGCCGCCAAGCGTCAGCGCCAGGTGGAGTTGATCCAGGGTGATGCCGGTATATCCTCGATCCACGAGGTGTTTGATCTGCTGTTCAAAGTCGGCTGGCGTTCGATGATACATCAAGATTGGTACATTTAAACCAGCTGGCAAACTAACCTCACTTTGTGCCGGTGTAGCATCGCGCATAGTCTCTTCAAAATATGACAACTGACTCCGAACCTCGGTCGTGTCCTTCACGTCCCCAGCATTGATCAGTACGAGATAACGCATCGATGGTTCATTAACGGCACCAAGGGTAATTTGTTGACGCGGTGGCTGGGCTACTCGATTAAAGGTCTTTTGAATCGTCACTAAGCGCATTAGGCTGTCATCATCCAGCGGATGAGCAGAGTAGGGGGCAGGTGGCGGCCCAACGACGTTGCTGGCTCGCAGCACAACACTCACAACAAACAACATGATGAGCCCCGTGAGGTAGGGCCAGCGTCTTGGTTGTTTGGTTTTTACCCTCTTCATTCATCTTATTATACCAGTTACGCTAAAACTCTTACGCTTGCTATTTATATTCATTACTTGCATACTACAAAAGACATCTTCGATCAGGAGGCTCTTAAGATGAGCACCAAGCCACTTGAGATCAACAAGAACAGCCGGCGGTACAAGCTTTACACCATCTGGAGCAGAGGGTCTGCTCCAGAGAAGGCCTGGCATTACCGTTATGGTGTTGCCGTGATGATTAGTACCTACATCTGCACAGTACTGATCATCTTCTCTTGGGTGTTGGCCTTGATCATGATCCTCTCCATTCTGGTCTCGCCGATCTACGACCATTTCTGGCCTGGGAGCTGGTACTTCGGTGGTTTCCATGAACAGTCTTGGCCCAAGTTCAAGTCATTCTTGCCGTTCTCGGCGACGCTGTTTGTTGTCACCTTCGTGGCATACTGCTTCTGGGGGCAACTCCGGAGATTGGGGCGTTGGTTGTGGAGCCATCGACCTTCTGGTCGTCCAGTCAAGATCGTGGAGTGAGCTGCTTTCAGCCTCCTCCCAAATCCTGATCCCTGGCGGGAGGTACCGATTCGTTCGGGCCTCCCGCCGCGGGAACCATTTATAACTCTTGAGTAAGTTATGCAAAAATGTTAGTATATATCAGTTATATCCGTGGTCCCATCGTCTAGGGGTTAGGACACCAGGTTTTCATCCTGGCAACGGGGGTTCGAATCCCCCTGGGATCACCAGTATTTTATGCCTTTTTAGAGCTTTTATTTTGCTATAAAAACAACAAACCCATATGTGTTTTGGAACCTTATCTGTAGAACCAGCAAGACCAAACGGCTTCTATTTGATACTATGGCTACATGGAAGATCAATCTGAGGTAAAAGATTCTACATTTAGTGGTCAAGATTTGGCTTCGGAGTTAGCGGATTTATTGCCTGCTAGCCCAGAGGCTCCAGAAGCTAGCCGCGTAGATGCGATGTTGCAAAAGTTTGGAGCTGAACAGCATAGTCTTGTCACGGTAGGCGGGGTTGAGGTTGTCGGTTTAGGTAACAAAGAGCAGCTCGACAAGCTAGCTCCTGCCGCTCAGATTGCCTTAGAGCGTTTACAGGCTCGTTTTGGTGGTCGTTTAGATGAAAGTTTCCCAGGTTTAAAAGTCTACTTTGCCGATGGCGTCATTGATGGAGGCGGTGAGGCTCTAGCTGGCGAAAATGCCGTCATAATGGATGCTTCAAAAGCGGCTATGAGTGTAGGGGATGTTGAGGAATTGCTTGTTGGTATGAGTGAGTTAAATACTGGTGATTGGGTGGATAAGGTTGGTGGCGATATAAGCTACGGAGAGATTACGCTCGTTCACGAAATGGGACACATGCTCGAAGCGAAAGCACATAATCAAGAGGGTGTGGCATTTGCGGGACTGTCTCTTACTGAGGCTCCAACTAAGTATGGCAGTAAAGCTCATAACGAAGATTATGCCGAATCATTCTTTAGTGATGTATATGGGATTCCCCTAGATGCTGAACGTAAAGCAATTTTGGATGCTGACATTGATAGAGTTTCTCAACCGATTTCTGCCTAAGGTTCTATATCATGTTGGCAGTAGTTAATAGGGAAGTATCAGATAAAACCTTATACCAACTTAGCAGTTCCTTCTTGATTTGGTTCCAATTCGTAACCTCGTAGCTCACCAGTATTTTATGACTTTGCAAAGCCTTTATTATGCTAAAAAACCAATGAACCCACGCGTGTTTTGTAACCCTATCTGTAGATTAACAAGACCGCTGAACCTCTTTTTGATATGATAACTTCATGATTAGAGAATCAGAAAACAGTTCGCACGATCAGCCAAGTGGTAACTTTAATCAGGATTTGGCTAAAAGTCTTGATCTCGCGTTAACTGAGCAGAAAACGGAAGCTAATAAAGATCGACTTAAGGCTATGTGGAAAAGGTGGAAAGAAGTTCAGGCTGATCCTGAGTTATTTGCATTATTCGACAGAAAGACTACTCTTGAGGCCGACAAGAGTCCATCTGAGTTGCTGTATGAACATGGCTATCC